>JAVBPL010000161.1:0-26379 GCA_031549645.1 Ruminiclostridium sp.
CGATAATGCTTGTAATAACAGCGAATTTGTAAATCCGAAGCAGTTTTTTGACATATTAAACAGACAGCTTCCCGATAAATCTGTTGTAGTTGCCGATGTCGGTCAAAATCAGATTTGGACTGCTAATAATATTAAGCTTAAAAATGGACGGTTCTTAACCTCGGGCGGAATGGGTACTATGGGTTACTCTGTTCCTGCCGCAGTCGGAGCAAAGAAGGCTGACGAAACCGCAGAGGTAATCGCTATTTGTGGTGACGGCAGCTTTCAAATGCAGATGATGGAGCTTGCTACGATGGTTCAGCATGGTATAAATGTTAAGATTATCATTATGGCGAACAATCGTTTAGGTATGGTAAGAGAGCTTCAGAAAATGCGGTACGAAAATAGACTCACTGCGATTTTCCTTGACGGCAGCCCCGATTTTATTAAGCTTGCGGAGGCGTATTCAATAAAAGGCGAATATGTAAACAGCATAGAGGACGCGGAAAGAGCTGTATGTAATCTGATTAAATCGGAGGGGCCTTATATTCTTCAGGTTAAGGTTGACCCAGATGAAAAGTCCGTAATTTAACAAGTGAAGAAAGGATTGTAATTAATATGATGCATACGATTTCGATACTTGTGGAAAATCACGCTGGTGTGCTTGCGAGAATTGCCGGACTATTTGCGAGACGTGGGTATAATATTCATAGTCTTGCGGTCGGTGTGACAGACGACGAAAAAGTATCGAGAATTACCATTGTCGCTGATGGCAGCGAATATACGCTCGAGCAGATTGAAAAGCAGTTGAATAAGCTGATTGATGTAATTAAGGTTAGGCACGTCAATCCAGATGAGCTGCTTGCAAGGGAACTGGTGCTGATAAAAGTCGCTTGTACACCTTCACAGAGAACCGAGCTTATTTCACTCGCGGAAATCTCGAAAGCAAAAATATCCGATGTGTCGGTGAACTCGATGACACTCGAGCTTTCGGGGAATGTCAACAGCCTAAGGACATTTGAGGAGCTTTTAAAACCTTATGGTATTAAGGAAATAGTAAGAACCGGAACAATCGCCATGCAAAAAGGTAGCGTGGCATTGCGCCTGTAAAATAAAACAAATTAAAAGGAGAAAATAGAAAATGGCAAAAATTTATTATCAAGAGGACTGCAATCTCTCACTGCTCGACGGTAAGACTGTTGCAATTATAGGCTACGGAAGCCAAGGTCATGCACATGCGTTGAACTTAAAGGACAGCGGTGTTAAGGTTATTATTGGTCTTTATGAGGGAAGCAAGTCGTGGAAGGCTGCTGAGGCTGCTGGCTTTGAGGTGGCTGTTGCCGCTGATGCCGCTAAGAAGGCAGATTTTATCATGATACTTATTAATGACGAGAAGCAAGCTGATTTATACAAAGAGAGCATTGCCCCCAATTTAACTGCTGGAAAGACACTTCTTTTCGCTCACGGCTTCAACATTCATTTCGGTCAGATTACACCTCCCGATGATGTTGACGTTGTTATGGTGGCTCCTAAGGGTCCTGGACATACCGTTAGATATGAATATGAAGCGGGTAAGGGTGTTCCTTGTCTTGTGGCTATTCATCAGGATGCAAGCGGACGTGCTTTAGATAAGGCACTTGCGTATGCTGCTGGTATTGGCGGTTCAAGAGCTGGTGTGCTCCTTACTACCTTCAAGAGTGAGACCGAAACCGATTTATTCGGCGAACAGGCTGTGCTTTGCGGCGGTGTTACTGCTTTAATGAAGGCTGGATTTGAGACACTTGTTGAGGCCGGTTATGACCCTGAGAACGCTTATTTTGAGTGTATTCATGAAATGAAGCTCATTGTTGACCTGATTTATAAGGGCGGATTTAAGTTCATGAGATATTCGATTTCGGATACCGCTGAATTCGGCGATTATGAAATCGGAAAGAGAATTATTACCGACGAAACCAAGAAGGAAATGAAGAAGGTGCTTACTGAAATTCAAGACGGTACCTTTGCTCGTAACTGGATTATGGAAAATAAGATGGGACGCTCGCATTTCAACGCTGTGAGACGTATGGAGTCAGAGCATGAGCTTGAAAAGGTAGGCGCAGAGCTTAGAAAAATGTACGAATGGGAAAATAAATAATTAATGTTTAGTATTGACAGAGTGGTTGGTAAGAGCCATTTAGGTGGGAACGGTAAGCTAAGGCTTAGTGCGGTTGTGGACTTTTTACAGGACTGCTCGGGTTTTCATCTTGAAGGACTTACGGAGCTTCAGAATTATTTTAGAGAAAATAATATAGGTATGTACCTTATTTCGAGGCAGGTTGATATTTTGCGGCTGCCTGAATATGGGGAAATAATTACACTTAAAACAGGTACATATGATTGTAAGACCACTTATGGTTATCGTAATACGATAGTTTACGATGCAGAGTCAAATATTTGCGTTAAGAGCTATGTGATTGGGGTGTTCGTCAGCCTTGCTGACGGACGTCCCATTAAGATGCCGAGTGAAATTATAGATGGTGTGCATTTAATCCCGAAACAAGAGATGGAATATACGCCGAGAAAAATTTCGCTCCCTGATGTTTCGCCTATCAAGTATGACGATATTAAGATACCCTCGTATTTGCTTGATGCCTATAATCACGTTAACAATGCCCGTTATATTGACCTAGCTGAAGAATATTTGAGTGATGATTTTAATGTGTCTCGCATAAGAATGGAGTATAAAAAACCAATTTTTTCTGGAGATATTATTACGCCTTATTATTATAAGGCTGATAACAAAGAGGTTATCGTTTTGTCGAAAAACGATGACGCTTGTTCGGTAGTTGAGTTTTTAGGAAAGAAAGGGTAAAATTATATGAGAATTATTAAGAAGAAGAATTATGATGAGGTTAGTAGGGCGGCGGCTGAGATTATAGCTTCGCAGGTGAAGCTGGTGCCTGACAGTGTTCTAGGGCTTGCGACTGGTTCTACACCAATTGGTGCGTATAAGGAGCTGGTTCGGCAGTGCAAGGACGGGATACTCGATTTTTCGGCGGAAACCAGTGTTAATCTTTATGAGTATTATGGGCTTGAAGGTTCTAATAATCAAAGCTATCGGTATTTTATGGATACAAATCTGTTTAACCATATAAACATCGATATGGCAAAAACCAATGTGCCTTCGGGTACTGCGGAAAATGCAGATGCCGAATGTCAGCGTTATGAGGAGCTTATTTCAGAGCTTGGCGGAACGGATTTGCAGCTGCTTGGGCTGGGACATAACGGCCATATTGGCTTTAATGAGCCGAGTGATGAATTTGTAGTTTCAACTCATGTTGTCGGTCTTTCGGAGTCTACTATTGAGGCAAATAAAAGGTTTTTTGAGAGTGCCGATGATGTACCCAAAAAGGCTATTACTATGGGTATCGGTACTATTATGAAATCGAAGCTTGTGCTTTTGGTGGTGAGCGGTGCCGAGAAGGCTGATATATTAAAAAAGGCTTTATTTGGTCCTGTTACTCCGATGGTTCAGGCATCGATTTTGCAGCTTCATCCGAATTTAGTGGTTGTAACTGATTGTGAGATATAGGTAATTGCATAAGTATGCCCCCGTTTGCGATGCAGACGGGGGTTGTTTTGTTATTCTCTTAATAGGGAGAAGTTTAATGCAAGGTCGGATTTTAAGGGGCGGCTGAAGTAGTAGCCTTGGATTAGGTCACAACCCATAGAAATCAAGAGCTTAAGCTGTTCCTCATCCTCGACACCCTCGGCGACTACTGTTAAGCCTAGGTCGTGCGACATCGAGATAATGGTTTCAGTCACTTGCTTTCGTTTGTCGTCAAAACAGATTTTATCAATAAAGCTTTTGTCAATCTTCAATGTATCTATTGGGAGCGAGGTCAGATAATTTAACGACGAGAAAGAGGTTCCGAAATCGTCAAGTGCTATTGTGATGCCTAGACTGCGAAGTTCGGAAAGCTTTTGTACTGCCGAATTCATGTTGATAATCAGTGCCGATTCGGTTATTTCAAGCTGTAAATACTGAGGTTGCAGCCCGCTATTTTTGAGGGCTTCTTTTACATTGCTGATAAATGAGGTTTCTATTAACTGTACTACCGATACATTTACCGATATAATTCTGAAATCTGGGTTGCTTTCTATTACCCTCCTTGCAAAGTTGCAGGCTTCGTTAAGTGCCCAACGTCCCATTTCGACAATTAAAGCCGTTTTTTCGGATATTGGGATAAATTCGTCGGGCCATAACTCTCCCATTTTTTCGTCACATACTCTCATTAGAGCTTCGTATGCTACCGTGGAATGGGTTATTGGATCTATCTCGGGTTGGTACATAAGGTATACCGAATTCTTTTCGAGGCAGGTTTTAAGTACATTGCTGATTTGATTTTTTCGCTGTACATCCATTTCCATTTGCGGACCGTAGATGTTATAGCGGTTCTTACCTGCACTTTTTGAGGTGTACATTGCCATTTCAACTTTTTTGATTATTTCATTAGGCTGGAAGGAGTTGCAAGGGAGAGCCACTACTCCAAGACTTGCTGTGAGCTCTATCCGTATACCGTTTAGAATAATTGGTTCGCCTATCAGCTCGAGTACCAGCTCGATTTTTTGTTCTACCTCGTGTACGTCGCCGAGTGTTATTACACAGAATTCGTCGCCGCCTGTACGGGCTACAGTGTCAAAGCAGTTTATGGGGTTTGAGAGGCGTTTTGATATCTCGATAATTAGTATGTTTCCGAAGTCTCTGCCGTAAAATTCATTAATTACCTTGAAATCGTCTATGTCGAAGCTTATGACACCGCACTCGGTGTTATATTCAATGAGCTGTGATAGTCTTTGCGTTATGGCTGACCAGTTGCCAATTCCCGTCAGAGTGTCATTATAAGCCAAGAATTCGGTTTGCTCGAAGTATAAATCCAGTGTGTCTACCATGCTGTTGTAGCTGTTTACCAGCTTACCGAATTCGTGCTTGGCTTTATAAGTACATTTTTCGTATTGGCCGTCTATTGCCGCTTTCCCAAATGTCCGATTTAATCTGTTAATCGGCTCGGTAACATATTTTGAGAGATATGTTCCTAAAATAATTGCTATTGCTATACATACAAGGACTGTTATTACCAGTGTGTTTATTAAAGTAAAACGGGCTGAGTGAAAATCTTTCACAGGTTCTCGGAGAACGAGCGCCCATTCTATGTCATCAAGCAAATAGAAGAACATCATTTGCTCCTTGCCGTCTGCCTGACCTATAAAGCTTCCAGTTTTTGCTGTTTTGTCTGATGCGAACTCTATTATATTCATATCAATTTCGGGCTGCTGGTCAACCTTTCCGAGTAGGGAGCTGTCGGGGTGATATAGAATTATGCCATTCTTATCTGTTAGATATGAATAGCTGTTCTCGCCAGGCTTTATGTCGCTTAAAAATGAATTGAAGAAATCCATACGAATAAACAAGACAAGCACACCTAGGAATTCGCCGTCGCTTGAAAATACCCCGTGGCTTATTGAGAATACTCTTTCCTTGCTTTTTAACGATATGCCTGAGTCTGAAATATACGATTTACCGTCGGTCTTTGAGTTGATGAAATAATCCTGCTCAGATAAATCTATACCCAAACTAAAATTCGAGTAGCCACTAACTACAATTCCGTTTTTGTCTAGAATAATTGCATCATTATATATGTCACTAAATAAAACCCAGTCAGTTAAAAATTCCTTCATTAATTCATCAAGATTTTGGTCGTTTTTCCAGTTGCTCCTAAGTGTTTCGTTTAAAAAAATACGGGGTAAATAGCGCTGCGAGGTTAAGGCTACCTGCTCTCTTTGCAGTTGTATCTGGGTGTCAAGGGTTGAGCCGTTTGTGTTGACAAGCAGCTCTAGAGTTTTAATTGTGTTTTCCTCTGCCATGCTTATGGCTGTGGAAACACTGATTATTCCAGCAATAATCGTCGGAATTATAGCAAAGAGTATCAGTATAAGCATTATTTTTTTTCTGAAAGTCATTCTTATAATCGTTCCTTTCGGGGAGATTTATGTCAAATATGTTTTTTAGGCATAAATCAACAGGTGCAAATAGAAAAACATAGATATAATCAAGGTTTTCCTAAATTTACTTATTATATGTAAAAATAATGTGCTATAATGTTAATAAAAAAATCACACTTTTTGTCTTAATATGTTGCAATAAGTTAAAAAGTATGTTATCATTAATACTACGGTTCTTATAAATTTATTTAGAAAGGGGCAGCTACTATTAAACTGCTGATATTTCAAGAAGAGAGCCAATTGCCGAGAAGTATTCTAGGATTTATTCAGTGGCAGTTCAAGGGTTTTAATTCTATCAAATATGTCAATAGCGTTAAAGAATTACTGCTTGCTATTCAGAGGGACAAATTTAATGTTATAATAATTGATTCAGAACTTGAGCCGATAAAAAAGCTTGAGTTAATAAAGCATTTGAGTGAGGAAATAAATTGCTCGACTATCGCAATGTTTAATTATGACGAATATAGATATACACCTATCGCTTTATCTTATGGCGCTGTGAGCTGTATTATGAAGCCGTATTCGCCTCTTGAGGTTGAGCAGGCACTTGAAAGAGCGGCAGCTCCTTCAAAAAAAAATAAGGCATATAAAGGACAAAAACTTAGTGCTGCTACATACTTAATAGAATTGATTGTCAAATATATCGATGAAAATTACTCGGGAGACATAGGGCTTGTAGATATTGCAACGAGGTTCTATATATCACCCAATTATTTATGCTCGGTTTTTAAGAAGGAAACCAACATCCCGCTCAACAGCTATATTAAGAAAATCAGGGTTGAAAAGGCTAGGTTATGTCTGCTTGAAAGTGATATGCCAATAAATGATATATCACGCAAGGTGGGTTTTAAGGCGAGTAAACATTTTTATGGTTCGTTTAAAAAATATTTTGTTCTTACGCCTTTTAAATATAGGAAGATATATAAAGCATAACTAATCTGATTATCTTATTACACCTACGATTGTTACCGAAGAATAATCCGCATCGGATAAGTCAATAACGGCTGCCTCTGAATTTCCGCCTCGTGTGAAAATTTTCACCTGCGGACGAAGGGGCAGATTTTCTTTATTTCCGCAAATTACACCAGTCAGACCATTGCTGAGCTCTACTGTAAGCCCTGTGGGATAAGCCGCAACCTTTCTTAAGAAAATGCTGATGACTTCCTTTGAAAAATGCTCGTCTTCATTCGCCATTATGTATTCTACTGCTTCTGACGGTAATATCGCTTTACGATACGGCTTATCTGAGGTCATGGCATCGAAAACGTCGCAGATTGATATTATTCTTGCATATTCGGGGATTTGCGCCCCTTTGAAGCCTAGTGGGTAACCCATACCATTATAACGTTCATGATGCTGTAGGATTGTAACGAGAACGGTGCTCTTGAAGGGGAGGTATCTTGAAGCAAATTCGTATCCCTGCTTTGCGTGGCGGGATACTATCATTTTTTCCTCCTCGGTGAGCAGAGTTGGCTTGTTTACGAGTTCTCTTGGTATGAACATCATTCCTATATCGTGGAACATTGCTGCTGTTGTGATTTCAAGGACTTCCTTATGTGTTTTGCCCATTGCCACTGCGAGAACGGTTGCAAGTATACTGACGTTTACGCAGTGCTGGAAGGTGTAGCTGTCAAAGGATTTTAAATCCATCATGTTTATTATCATGTCGCGGTTTGTCATAACCTGGTCTGTTATATTTTTAACAAGCATGTTGGTTTCTTGGGCGAAGCGTTGTATTTGCTTTTCGTCTGGCTTTGAGACTGTTGAAAATACATTCTTGATGCTTCGTATCGTATCCTGTCTTAGCTCTGAGGATATTACGTCGTGTACGTCTATTCCCTCGGAAAAGGCATCCTCGACGTATACAGCTGAAAAGTTCAGCTGCTTTACCCTTGCTATATATCTTTCCTGAAGAATGGTTCCTGCGTTTAGCAGAACCTCTCCGTTGGCACCGTATATGGTACGTCCGAGACGCATTGTATCATTTAATCCGTCGATTGCAACTAATCTCATTTGTGACATCCTTTCCGATGTGCTTATTCACACAATACAAGTATAGTTTAACATATTTTATAGGAATTTTCAAGGTTTTATCGTCACATTTACAATTCATTAAAATTCTTAATAGAATATTCATATTGTTTTTCGTTTTTTTCGGTTATCCTGTGTTATTATGTAAAATGTAAATTAGTGGGAAGGAGTTAAGCGATTTTTTATGAATAAACGTAAGACACCGCTTCAAAAGCAAATTGAGGGTGAGCTTGAGGCAATAGCTCTTGCTAATCCTTATGACTTTGTTAAGGTAACAGAGATGAGCGGAGATGAGGAGGTAAATTATAGGCTGGTGCCTGTTCCGTCGGAGGAAATTTCAGATAATAATAAAAAGGCTGTCGAGGTGCTAAGTCAGACTGCGAGAGGGATTGAGGTTAAGCTGCATAATAAGCTTAAGGCTATTGAGATGCTAGGAAAGATGAACGGGTATTTCGAAGGGAAGGTTGATAGTGATGAGGCTCGGAAAATCCCCTCTCCTGTGATTGAAAAATCGATTTATGAAATGGAGGAAATGCTTGGTGTGCCGCATAAATCAAAGAGGCGAGGTTCTCTAAAAAATGACACGGAATGAATATTTGTTGATGTTGAAATCTTTGATGCGGGCTCGTGCCGCAGAGGATTTCTTTTTTTATTGTAAAAATAAAGCACCCGATTTTTATAAAGACAATAGGGCTTATTTAGTCGATTTGTGTAATAAATTAAGCGATTTTTATTTAAGTAATGATGATGTTTTGGTAGTAAATATTCCTCCCAGGCACGGGAAATCTCGAACTGCTATGGCTTTTTGTGAATGGGTGCTTGGTAGAAATATTCACGAAAAGATTATGGTAGGTTCATATAACGAGAAGCTTTCAGGGAGCTTTTCTAAGGGGGTAAGGGGAACGATAGGAGAGACTGGAGGGGATATAACGAGGGTTAATTATTCCAACATATTTCCGAATACGCAGCTTAAAAAAGGGGATACAGCGGCGGAAAGATGGACGGTGGAGGGTGGATTTAATAGCTTTCTGGCGACATCTCCAAGGGGGAGTGCTACGGGGTTTGGGGCTACGCTCTTAATTATTGATGATTTGATTAAATCGGCGTATGAGGCATATAACGAGGAGATTTTAAAGGCACATTGGGACTGGTTTACGGGGACTATGCTTTCACGGCTTGAGGAGGGGGGGAAGGTAGTCATTATAATGACACGCTGGCATACCAATGATTTGGCGGGGCGGGCATTAAGGCATTTTGAGAAGATCGGTGCTGGTGTAAGGCAGATCTGTTATAAGGCTTTGGGAGATGACGGGGTTATGCTTTGTCCGGAAATTCTTTCGTTTAGGAGTTATAATAACCGAATTCAGAGCATGGGGCAGGAGATTGCGGAGGCGAATTATCAGCAGCTGCCGATTGATGTTAAGGGGCGGCTTTACAGCGGGTTCAGGATTTATGAAAAAATACCTGTAAAAATCTCGGGTGTTTATAACTACACGGATACCGCAGACTGCGGTGGGGATTATTTGTGTTCTGTGAATTATGTGGTTTCGGAGGGGGAGGCGTATGTTACTGAGGTAATTTATTCTAAAGAGGCTATGGAGGTTACGGAGCCTTTGGTTGCTGAGATGCTTTATCGTGGGGAAATAATGACAGCTTATGTCGAGGCAAATAACGGGGGGCGAGGTTTTGCCAGAAGTGTTGAGCGTATTCTAAAAGATAAATATAGCAGTAATAGGACCTCGTTTGAGTCGTTTCATCAATCGAAAAACAAGGCATCACGTATACTTAGTAATGCTACATGGGTTATGGCACATATTTATTTTCCACGGGATTGGGAGGAAAAATATGACGAATTTTATAAAGCTTTAGTGAGTTATAACAGAGAGGGAAAAAATAAGCATGATGATGCGCCCGATGTGGTGACAGGGATTGCGGAGCGGGTTAATGCGGTAGATTTATTTAGTTTTAATTAAGAAAGGAAATTGTAATTGGTATGATTAAAGAGGTCATTACGGAAAGGGATTTTTTGGAAAAGGAAATTGCAGAGTGGGTGAGATCACCTGAACGCTCTGCTATGCTTACAGGCGAGCGGTATTATAAGGGGCAACACGATGTTTTAAAAAGAGAACGCACCGTTATCAGTGAGGGTGGGCAGAGGCAGGCTGTGCCGACACTCAAAAACAAAAAAATTGTCGATAATCAATACGGAAAGGCGGTTGACCAAAAGGCAAATTATTTACTTGGGAAGCCTGTTACATTTGATACCGACAGCACCATTATCCAGTCAGCCGTGGGCGAGATTTTCGGCAGAGGATTTCAGAGCCTACTTAAGGGCGTTGGGGTTGATGCTTTAAATCAGGGGATTGCGTGGCTTGGGGTGTTTTGGGATAATGGGAAAATTAGGTTAAAGCGGTTTAAGGGGTATGAAATCCTCCCGTTCTGGAAAAATTCTGAGCATACCGAGCTTGATATGGCGGTGCGGCTTTATGAAAAGGAGGTGTATAGAAATGGACGATTGGTTACTGAGCTGTTTGCCGAGGTTTATAAAACGGAGGGGATTGAGCGGTATCTGGTGAACGGCGGAAGGCTTCAGCCGCTGGAGGAGTTTTTTGTGCCTTATATTACTGATGGTGAGCAAAATTATTCCTGGGGGAGGGTGCCGATAATTGCTTTCAAGTATAATTCAGGGGAGATACCGTTGATTAATAAGGTCAAAAGCTTGCAGGACGGGCTTAATGAGCTTATTTCCGATTATCACAACAATATGAGTGAAGATGTACATAATACGGTGCTGGTGCTTAAAAATTATGAGGGCGAAAATTTAGGTGAGTTTAGGCATAATTTGGCGACCTACGGTGCGGTTAAGGTGAAATCGGTGGACGGCAGAGAGGGTGGTATTGAGACACTTCGTATAGAAGTTAATTCTGATAATTATATAGCTATAATTAATCTTTTGAAGCGGGCTATTGTGGAGAATGCCATGTCCTTTGATGCTAAGGGAATTTCGTCGGTCGGTACTCCTAATCAAATGAATTTGCTCTCGATGTATTCCGATATTGAGCTTGACGCTAATAATATGGAGCTTGAATTCGGGGCGGCTTTGGAGATGCTGTTCGGTTTTGTTAAGAGTTATCTGAGTGTTTCGGATAAGGTTAGGATTGGTTTCATTTTTAATCGTGATATGCTGATGAATGAGGGCGACATTATTTCAAATATCGTAAAATCGGAGGGAATACTTTCGAGAGAGACGCTTATTTCGCAGCACCCCTGGGTTAGCGATGTTAAGCTGGAGCTTATGAGACTTCAAAATGAGGGCTTGTAATTGTTTTTCGTTTTTTTCGGTCACGGGGTGTTATAATGTAAAATAGAAAAGTAGATAACTTAAATATCTGCTTTTTTTATTTCGTCATTTTGGTATTGCTGACGTTAAAGAACAAGTCAATGTATCGGACAGAACCGAATAAAATGTTTTGAAGAAGAAAGGATAGGTAATGCAAATGGGCGAAAATCTAGATTTAGAAAAGTTTATTCCAAAAAGTCGTTTCGATGAGGTTAATACCGAGAGAAAACGACTTGAGCAGGAGGCGGAGGTTTTGAAAGAAACGGCTAGAGAAAATGAGGGATTGAGAGAGGAAATCGCAAGGCTTAAGACTGATTATGCGGTTACAGATTTACTCAGAGCGGCGGGTGCTATTAACCCTGCTACAGTTAAGCCTTTACTTGATTTAGCTGAGTTTGATGCTTCTAATGAGGAAAATGTTCTTAACCTCAAGGCGGAGATAGAAAAGCTGGCAGCGGATAATTCCACTGCTTTTCTTTTTAAATCGGCTGCTTCCTATTTTAAGGGTGCTGTCCCTGACGAGGGACGTGACGGTTTACCGAGTGGTGCTTTGGTGAATGGTTTTGGTACTCTTGAATCGGCAATCGCAAAGCATCTGTATCAAGGTAATTAAAAGAAAGGAAAATATTAATATGGCAGTAACATTAGAACAAGCAAAACTAAATGTACAAGATGACCTGCAAATCGGCGTGATAGACGAGTTTGCAAAATCAAATTTTTTACTAAGCAATCTTACATTCGACAACTGTGTGTCGCCGACAGGAGGCTCGTCACTTACTTATGCTTATACGAGACTTCTTACACAGCCGACGGCATCCTTCAGAAACGTAAACAGTGAATATACTCCCTCGGAGGTCACTAAAAAGCGTTTCTTTGCAGATTTAAAGATTTTTGGCGGCTCCTTTGAGACTGATAGAATTGTTGCGGGTATGAACGGAGCTATCGATGAGGTTAAGCTTCAGCTTGCACAAAAAATTAAGGCCGCCGGTGCACTTTTCAACGAGACTGTGATTTGCGGTGACAGTGAAAAGGATATCAAAACCTTTGACGGCCTTGATAAGGCTTTGACAGGCTCTTCAACCGAATTTATTCCTGAAAAGGAAATAGACTTATCCTCATCGGCTCTGGTTACGGCGAATTACACCGAGTTCCTTGATGTCCTCGATGAATTTTTAATGGGACTTGACGGTACGCCTTCATTCATAGGGGGCAATACAAAGCTTATCGCAAAGCTTAGAGCTGTCGCTCGCCGTGCTGGTATGTATCAGGTTTCAAAGGATAACTTCGGTAATCAGGTTGAGTGGTACGGTAATGTGCCTTTCATTGATTTCGGTACAAAGTGCGGTACCAATGAGCCTATCGTTTCAATAGACGAGGATGGGCTTACCTCTCTTTATGCTGCGAGACTCGGATTGGACGGCTTACACGGTGTTTCTATGGCTAATAGTTCGCCTATTAAGTGCTGGCTTCCCGATTATTCGACTGCTGGTGCTGTAAAAAAGGGTGAGGTTGAAATGGTGGCGGCTGTGGTGCTTAAAGCCACTAAGGCTGCTGGAGTTATGAGAAGCATAAAGGTACAGTAATTATGGGCTTGCTTGATAGAGTTGTTAAGCTGCTTTCTGCGCTTGGGTTCGAGACGGGGGAAGATGATGCGGTGCTTTTGGAATTTTCCGTTTTGGAAAGTGAAATGAGGGTGAAAAATTATTGCAATGTAGATGAGCTTTCCGATGAGCTTATTTTTATCGCTGTAAAATATGCCGCTGGGTACTTTTTATCTGTGGCGAAACGTCCGCAGGCTCCTTTGTCCGGTTCCACGATAAAAAGCATTTCGGAGGGAGATACGTCGATAACCTATGTAGATGGCTTGACAGATGAGGAAAGACTCGGCTGCCTGATAGAAAAGCTTACGGATTTGGGTGAGGCTGACAGGTATAGGAGAATTGAATGGTGACGAATTGCTTAGGCTTAAATCGTATTTGGACTGATATATGCTCGGTTTATGAATATCATGAATACATGATGGAGAACAAATCAACTGGCTTCAAAGAGGTTTGTATTCATGAAAATATACCCTGCAGGATTTCCTTTGAAATGCTAAAGCCTGCCCGTAAAACTGGCGGAGCTGTTTCGGAGGCGCAGAGGATTAAGCTATTTTGCGATAAAAACATCCCTATTAAGTCGGCTTCAAAAATAGTCGTCGTAAGGGACGGTGTAGAGTATATTTATAAAAATTCGGGTTCTCCCGCAGTTTACAGCAGTCACCAGGAGATACTCCTTACAAAGTTCGGAGGTTGGGCATAATGGACAAATATGTTTCTATTATTAAGCAGACGGCTGATGCAATAAGCGAGAGGCTGTACGATGTATTTGGCGGTACTGTCAAGGTGTACACAGAACAGGTCAGGCAGGGTTTATCAAAACCCTGCTTTATTGTTACAGCTTTAAATTCTGAGCTTAAAAGACAGCAGGCTAACCGCTGGTTTTTAGTTAATCCGTTTCGTGTTACTTATCATTCTGATGAGGGTGACGGAGGAGACAGAGCTGATATTTATGAGATGCAAATGAGGCTATATGATTATTTATCGGAGGTTGTTATTGACGGCGCAGCAGTGAGGGGGACTAAAACCTGCTGTAAGGTCAATAACGGCAATACCGATGCTATAACTGTTTTGCAAGATGGTACGGCTGATTGTCGGCTTGAGTTTGAGGCTAATTATGATATGTACTTAACAAAGGCTCCCGAGCGTGAGATTATGGGTAAGCTTGAGGTTAAGCTGAAAGGAGAATTTTAATTTATTATGGCAAGTAAAAAACCACAGGAGGAAACGCTTCCTATGGAAGCAGCTCCTAATACTTTTTCTAAAGAACAGATACTTGGGTGTAAGCGTTATTCTGTAAGTAGAGATGCGCTTTCGGCAATTTTAGATGAGGACAGGCTCTATACTATGGTTCAGGTTGAGGAGCTTTTAATTAATTTTTATAACAATAAGGAGGGGAACTAATGGCACTAGGCGGAGGTACTTTTATTTCTCAGAATAAGGTTCTGCCCGGCGGATATATTAATTTCGTTTCTGTCGCTCATGCGACAGCAAATTTATCCGACAGAGGTGTTGCCGCGATGGCACTAGAACTGGACTGGGGTGTTGACAGTGATGTTTTTACTGTCAGCGGTGAGGATTTTGAAAAGAGGTCCATGGAGATTTTCGGTTATGAATATACCGATGAAAAGCTTAAGGGGCTTCGTGATTTATTTAAAAACATCAGGACATTGTATGCGTATAAGCTGAACGGTAACTGCATTAAGGCATCGGCTGATTATGCCACGGCACGTTATGGGGGGACACGCGGAAATGATATTCGTATTGTCGTTTCTGTAAACGCTGATGATAACTCAAAATATGATGTTAAGACGTTCTTTGATAAGGCTCTGGTAGATATGCAGGTTGTCGGTGGTATAAATGAGCTTGTGGACAATTCGTATGTCTGCTGGAACAGAAATGCATCGCTTGATGTTACTGTGGGAATGAGCTTCTCTGGCGGTACTAACGGAGATGAGATTACTGCGGCTAGTCATCAAAGCTTTTTAAATTTAATTGAGTCGTATTCGTTCAATACTATCGGTGTGGTCAGCGAAAATGCACAAATTGCGGCTATGTATGGTAGCTTTTGCAAACGCATGAGAGATGAGATTGGTATGAAGTTTCAGTGCGTGGTTTGGAATTATGCGGCTGATTATGAGGGCGTTATTAACGTTAAGAACGGCATACTTGATGATGGAGCTTCTAAGGCTAGCCTGGTATATTGGGTTACAGGTGCCAGCGCAGGCTGTGCGGTTAATGCATCACTGCTCAATAAAACCTACGACGGTGAATATGATGTTGACATTAAGTTCACGCAGCCACAGCTTGAGGAGGCTATTAACAGCGGTGAATTCGCACTACACAAGGCTGGTTCTGTTAAGCGTGTTCTAAGTGATGTTAATTCGCTTACTACCACTACTGCTAGCGTTGGTGCCGAGTTTAAGGAAAATCAGACTGTTCGTATTATCGACCAGATTGCTAATGACGTGGCGGCTTTATTCAATGAAAAGTATTTAGGTGTTGTACCTAATGACGAGGCAGGGCGTATCAGCCTTTGGAATGATATTGTGAAGCATCATAGTGAGCTTCAGAAAATTAGGGCTATTGAGGATTTTATGCCTGAGGATGTTGTTGTTTCTGCTGGAGACAGTAAAAAATCGGTGGTGGTGGTTGACAAAATCACTCCCGTAAACGCTATGATGCAGCTCTATATGACTGTATATATTAATTAGGAGGTGAAAATATGTCGACGTTAATGAATGCTAAGGATACTGTAAGCTCGGCGCTTGCTGAGTGTTATGTGACTATCGGGAGTAATCGTTACAACTTTATGCAAGCCATTGATTTAGAGGCTAGCTATGAAAAGCAAAAAAAGGAGGTACCTATTCTAGGCTCCCTTGCCAGAGGGAATAAAGCAACCGGCTGGAAGGGTAAGGGTAAAGCAACCTTTCATTATAATACCTCGATTTTCCGTGAGATTATGACTAAGTATAAAAGTACGGGCGAGGATATTTATTTTGATATTCAGGTTATAAACGAGGACCCAACCTCGAGCGTTAAGAAGCAGGTTGTAATTCTTAAGAACTGTAACATAAACGGGGGAATTTTGGCTAAATTTGATGCCAAAAGTGATTTCCTCACTGAGAGTATGGAGTTTACGTTTGAGGATTTTGAGATGCCTGTAAAGTTTTCCTTAATTGAGGGCATGAAGTAAATGTATAACGTATATCTCGACGATATCAGATTTCCTGTTGCGCCGTCTGCTATTACTATTAGGGACGGTGGCAGGTCCGAGACTTTTAAGCTAATGGACGGGAACGAAATCTGTGTTCCTTCTCTTTCGGGGCTGCATGTCATTAATCTTGAGGTGCTTCTGCCTGCTGTGGATTATGGTTTTGCTTTATATAATGACGGCTTTCTTAAGCCTTCTGTGTTTATAAAAGCCATTAAGGAAATTAAGGATAAGGGGCGGGCTGTAAGACTTGTAATAGAGCGGAAAAATTATAGAGATAAAAAGCTGTTTAATACTAGCTATACAATTGTGGTTGATGATTATATGTTCAGTGAAAGTGCGGATAATGGCCTTGATACCATTATGCAGATTACTCTTCGGCAGTACAAAACTATGAAAATAAAAAAAATAAATACGGAAGCTTTTAAATCAGCTTCCGTATCAAGACCAAATGAGAGTAAGCCTGTTTATGCCTCGCATTCTGTGGTTAAGGGGGACTCGCTCTGGGCATTGGCGTATAAGTATCTGGGTGACGGTTCGCGTTACAAGGATTTGTATGACTGGAACAAAGCTATTATTGATGCGGGAAATTATGGTACGAGTAACACTACCTATACCATTTACCCAAAACAGGTTTTAATAGTAAGCAGATAGAATTATTTCTTAGCTTTTTCGAGACATTTGAGACCTAAATCTTTAAGCTTGTTTACGTGGACTGAGCATCCTGCTATTACATCAACACCATTATCTGCGTTGATGTGGAGGCTGTCAAGACCGTACTCGAGAACGTAGTCCTCGGCAAGCTTTGCCTGGTCACACCATTCATAGACTGCACCTGCCGCTAGCATTCCGTATAAGCCGCTCTTTGAGTACTGCTTTTTATGAATGGGTATGTCGGGGTTGTTTGATACTGCATCCCATGAAATTTTTACTATTTCGCCGCCAGTTATTGTGATTTCGACTGTTTCTTTCCAGCCGTTTTCGTATTCGTCTGCTTCTGCGTAATAGACACCATCCTTGTAAGCGGTGCCGTTACAAGCTGTTAAGCTGAACAGGCAGATTATTACTGCGATAATTAATGCTATATATTTTTTCATGTTGTTTCCCTCACTTACATCTTGAGTTTGAATTGGGCTACAAGGTTTTTAAGATTCGCTGCCTGTGACTGCATATTGTCTGAAGCGGAGGCAGATTCTTCGGCTGTCGCACTGGTTTTGCCTACTACCGAGGCTACTCTTTCGACACCTGTATTTATTTCGTTCATTGATGCCGATTGCTCTGTGGAAAGGAGCGATATATCGTTTATAAGCTCGGTGCTTTTTTCAATTCCTGAGACAATTTCGCCAAATGATTTTGAGGTTGCTTCAGCAATTTCGGTGCCTAATGAGACTTTATTTATTGTGTTTTCAATGAGGGAGGCAGTGTCGCTTGCGGCTTCCGCGCTCTTGTTTGCAAGGGTGCGGACCTCGTTTGCGACTACTGCAAAGCCTTTTCCGTGTTCGCCTGCTCTTGCGGCTTCAACTGAGGCGTTGAGGGCTAAGATGTTCGTTTGGAATGCGATGTCATCTATTACCTTAATGACATTGCTGATTTGTCGGCTGGCTTCATTAATATCGGACATTGCGGTTATCATACGGTTCATCTGGTCGGTGCCATAGTTTGCACTTTCCTGTATTTTCACTGCAAGCTGGGAGGCCTCTTTTGCTTTATTGGTATTATTCTGCGTTTTTGATGCTACCTCGCTTATTGATGATGATAGCTCCTCAACATCGGCGGATTGCTGATTTGCAGTTTCGGAAAGCTGTTGCGAGCCTTCCATCAATGTAAGAGAGCCGTCATTTACTTCTGAGGCAGAGTCTAGTATCGAATGGAATTTTTCGTTTAGGTTTTTAAGCATCTGAATTATTGCTGTACCCATTGAGTCGTCACCCGAGAGAAGCTTCATATCTATCGTAAGGTCTCCGTTTGCAACCTGTGCTAGGGCGTTGTTAATAGCTTCGAGATGCTCCTTGTGCTTTATGAATGCTGCTGCACACATTGACACCTCGTCTTTTCCTGCTGCGTCATTATTTAATAAAGTGGCTTCGGTGTCGTTTAGATTGAGGTTTCCGTATTCGCCTATTTGGACTAATACGGACTTTATTCTGTTTAGGGGGTGTGTTATAGAGCGGAGTATGTATACCGCCATAATTGCACCTTCGATAAGAGCAATTATAGAGATGATTATTACAGTGATTAAGCTTGTGCTTCCAAAGGATACGGTGTCATTAAGGTTGCCTTCGACTATGAAGTTTACGTCAAGATTAATTTTTGATAATTCTTCGTGTGCCAATAGCTCGATGCGTTTGGCTTCGGCTTTTATGTTAACTGCTTCAACATCGTTTTCCTCGTTATCATCGGAATAGATGCTCTGAGCTGACATTATGTCTTTGTACCATGAGTTGTAATAGGAAGTGAAAATTTCTATATGGTCTTCAAATTCATTTAGCAGGGGCTCTTCCTTTACAAGCTTTGCGATGAAGTCCATTCTATTAAGCAGGTATGCATTTTGCTTTGTGAAATCCTTCAGGTCGGCTTCTGAGACACCATTGTATAAGCTCCTGGCTGTCATGCGTGTTTCGTTAAAGATGTCAACCAATGCGTTTGATGCTGATTCCATTTCACTGTAGGTCTTTACGCTTTGTATGTTCGATAAGGTTCTGGAGCTGGAAATAATCATTACGATTGCGACGACTGCCAGCATTACAAGAGTATTTCCTATTCCGATAATTATTTTTGTGCCTATTTTAAGATTTTTCATCGCATTATACCTCCGATAATAGATTATATGTATGATAACACATAATAAAATCATTTACAATAGAAAATAAAATTTTAACAATTGGTTAATAGAAAATTAATAAATAAAAAGGAAATTATAATTCAAATGACAGACAAAACTTATAAGCTGGATATTGAAAAAGAGAAGATAAGCGGCTTCGTTGACGGAAAGGAGGCTATTAAGCAGTTTATCTACACCGCTTTGTCCACAGAGCGGTATGAGAATATGATTTATTCCGACGATTTTGGGGTAGAGCTTTATGATTTATATGGGAAGTCAAAGGATTATGCTTTATCGGTAATTGAGGAGCGTGTCAGGGAGGCTTTGATATATGATGAGCGAATTGATGAAATACAAGATTTTGAAGCAGAGGAGACAAAAAACGGGATAAAAATTAAGTTTATTGCAATAAGTAAAATGGGCGAATTTGAGATTGAAAAGGAGGTGAGTCTTGATGTATGAAAATTATACTTTTGAGTATTTATTAGGTGTAATGCTGGAAAAGGTGAGTGATAATGTGGATAAAAGAGAGGGTAGCATTATTTATGATGCGTTGGCACCCGCGGCCTTGGAGCTTTCGATTGCATATTCTAAGCTGGACCAGTTTATTAATGACAGCTATGCTGATACAGCAGGACGGGAAATGCTTGTGAGGAGAGCACGGGAACGTGGTATAACGCCATATTCTGCTATCCCTGCCGAGCATCGATGTGAGACTAATATCAATATTCCTATCGGAACACGCTTTGTGAGTAATGGTTTATTCTTTATGGCTTATTTGCATGAGAAGGATTGCACCTATATTTTAAGATGTGAGACGGCAGGTGAAGCGGGAAATAAGATGGGTGATGAAATTATACCTGTCGAATATATTCCGGGCTTAAGTAAAATTAAATGGGTTGAGTGCGTTGCGTTTGGTGAAAATGAGGAGGAGACTGAGCATTTTCGCTCAAGGTATAAAAGCACCTTGAGTTCTCAAAGCTATGGTGGAAATCGTGAGGATTATGTTCTTAAGGTGAATTCCTTATCGGGTGTCGGTGGTTGTCACATTTATCCCGCTTGGGCGGGAGGCGGTACTGTAAAGATAGTTATTTGTGACAGCAATAATAAGGCACCTGATGATGCGCTTGTCAAAAATGTGCAGGAGATTATCGACCCGATAACGGAGAGCGGTATAGGTAAGGGGATTGCGCCTATCGGACATAGAGTTACGGTTGTGGGAGCAGAAGGTGTTAGCATTAATGTTGGGGCAAGCTTTGTTCTTGGAGGGGGGCACAGCTTTGCTGATATTAAAGGTCTGGCGGAGGCAGCAATCGATTTGTATTTTTATGAGCTTGGTAAGGAGTGGCAGGAGTCTGAAAAGCTGATTGTCAGAATTAGTCAGCTTGAAAGGCGTTTTTTGGATTTGCCTTATGTCTTAGATGTTACGGGGACTGTTTTAAATGATGCGGCGGAAAACTTAATGCTTGATGCCGATGAGCTTCCTGTTAGAGGTGTTTTGAGTGAGAGATAGAGTTTTGATTGAATGGCTCCCAGATTTTTTACATGGATATAAAGAACTAAAAGTCATAAACGAGGCAGAGGATATTCAGTTTGATAAGTTAGATGCTAATATCGGGGTGGCTTTTGACAATCAATTTGTTGTAACAGCAAATGAATATGGTATAGCGAGATTTGAAAACATACTTGGTATTACCCCAAAGGCTGATGAAACACTTGAGGACAGACGTTTTAAGGTTTTGGGCAGATTGAGCAGCCAGCTGCCTTATACCGAGACAACACTTCATCAGTATTTGGAGGCTCTTTGCGGTTCTGATGGGTATGAGCTTGAGGTGGATTGTGAAAATTCAAAAATATCGGTGAGGGTTTCTTTAAAAGCTATGAATATGTTTAATGATATCAAGGAACTTGTAGAAAACGTAATACCCGTAAATTTATTGCTTGAGCTTAGTCAAAAATATAACAGATACAAGACATTTATTAGTATGAAATATAGTGAGGTGGCGCAGTTTACCTTCAAGGAATTACGAGAAAGGATGCTATAAAACTTTATGGGAAAAAGTAAAAATTTTGGACTTAATTTGCCTGACGAAGAGGATTTTTTTAATATTAATGATTTTAATGTAAATTTTGAGATTGTTGATGATAAGCTTTCGCATATTGAGAGTAAATCAAATCCTCACGGAGTTACAGCGGCACAGTTAGGATTAGGAAATGTTAATAACACGGCTGATAGCGCAAAAAGTGTTAATTATGCCGCAAGCACAGGTGCCGCACCTTGGACAGGGGTATCGGGTAAGCCTACGACTTTATCGGGGTATGGGATTACTGATGCTGTGCCGTCAAGCCGTACTGTTAACGGTAAGGCACTTAGCGGAAATGTTACCATTACTGCGAGCGATGTAGGACTTGGAAATGTAAATAATACCGCTGATAGTGCAAAGAATGTCGCCAGCGCTGCGAAGCTTACAACTGCACGGACTCTCCAAACTAATCTCGGGAGCACATCAGCTGCGAGTTTTGACGGGACCGCTAACAGCTCGCATGGGGTTACGGGAATTCTTCCTGTTGCAAATGGAGGTACTGGGAATACTACAGGCAGTGCCGCAGCAGCGGCAAAGCTTACAACTGCAAGAACGCTATCCGCTACGGGAGATGTTACAGGCAGCATGAGCTTTGACGGTTCGGCTAATTCTTCTATGGCGGTAACTCTTGCGAACAGCGGGGTTACTGCTGGTTCATACGGACCTACCGCTAATGCAACACTTACACATGGCGGAACTTTTATCGTTCCGCAGGTGACGGTTGATGCTAAAGGTAGGGCAACTGGAGTAGCGGCGAGGACATTAACTCTACCTGCAACACCTACGTCGGTTACAGGTAGCTCGGGGAGCTGTACGGGCAACGCCGCAACGGCTACTAAGCTTGCTACGGCAAGAACTATGACTGTGAATTTAGCTTCGACAACTGCTGCTTCATTTGATGGTACAGCAAATGTTACACCTGGTGTTTCTGGTACATTACCAGTTGCAAGAGGTGGCACTGGAAATACTACGGGTACAGCATCTGCGGTGGCATGGAGCGGGGTCACAGGTAAGCCGACGACTTTAACGGGGTATGGGATTACTTTATCCGCTACCGTTTTAGTTAATGAAACATATACAACCTCGGAAACTATTTTATCAAGCAAAACGTTTTCTTCGCTGACTTCGGCTGTTTTGTCTGCGTATAGCTTTATTGATATTAGGATTTATGCAGGTTGGTATGGCGGACAAGTTGGCGGTACTACTACTCATAACTATTTTGTACCTTACCAGGAAATTGCATCAACAAGCTCTGGTTCTACTCTTTGTTCGTTGGATGGTACCACAACGGGCAGCAACCCGATAGGTTATCGTGTTTCAACAAGCTGGTCACTGCCTACCACAGGGTTATATGTTAGTATGTGGGGTAACGAGTGGGGACAAAGCGGTGGTGTAGGGCCTAAGGGTATACTTTCGGTTAAAATTATAGGATATAAATAAGAAAGGATAGATTATGATATGATAGTTAAAGAGGATTTTACAATTTGTAGGAACCCAGAATTTACTGATACTGATTGGACGGGTGAAGCAAAATATATCATTTCTGATGACAGTGAGTTAGCGGTAAAAATAGAAGATTATATTAATAATGGTATTTTCTTTAAGTTTATTGAGGTAAACGGCGGTGTTGATATTGTGGAGACCGATTTGCCAGAAATGAGTATCGACTCGAAGATAGATTGTTTAAAATTAAGGTTAATGGAAATTGATAATAAAACAACACGCCCGCTTAGAGCGGTCGTTTCGGGGGAAGGAACTGAGGAGGATAATAAGCGATTAGGCGAGCTTGAAAAAGAAGCGAAGTCCCTTCGTGATGAGTTGAATTATTTAGAAAGCGGGGAAATCGATGAAACGTACGATATTTGATGGGGTTTGTGCAGGAGCGGGAGTATTAATTGGCTTTTTATTTGGGACCATGGACGGAATATTCTACGCTTTAATTGCTTTTGTCTGCCTTGACTACATAACAGGAGTTATTGTGGCGATTATTAATAAAAGCCTATCAAGTGAGATAGGCTTCAAGGGTATACTTAAAAAAGTGCTGCTTTTAATTTTGGTAGCACTTGCGAATATAATCGATACTCAGATTATTGGTGGTGGTTCGGCTCTTAGGACTGCTGTTATTTTTGTGTTGCTTGCGAATGAGGGGGTAAGTGTGCTTGAAAACATGGGGAATATGGGAGTGCCGATACCAAATAAGCTTTTTGAGGTACTGCTACAATTAAAGAACAAAGAAAGATAAAATAAAAAGGCATATCGTTAAAAATCGATATGCCTTTTTGGCATTTTAAGTTCGTTTAAAGTTGGTTCGTACACCCAGTGCATAAAAGTAAAATTCGTTGAAATTCATTCCGCCATCAACAACGCCGTAAACATATCCGTTCATGTATACAAGTCCGTTCGATACCTCGTATGGACGCTCGAATATGAAAAATTCATCGTCGTTTGAGTCATAAAGCTTTATCAGAAAGTTGTTTTCTCTTATTCCATCAAGATTGCTTGATTCGTATAAGGGGAGCAGCTTGATTTTCTTTAATGAGTTAATAATCGTATTATTGACACCTGAATGGGATATTTTATATGTGACCGCATTGGTTCTGTCGTAAAAACGCATCATTTTAATCTCTTTATCAGGGATATCTATTGATATTCTTGTCATGTTCATTCCATTAATTCGTTGCTTCGAGCCTTTGAAGCTACCGTTTGTGTATAGCTTTAAATCGTCTACATAATAAAGTTTTCCGTTTTTGTAGGTTTGAATAATGCCGTTTATTGTAACTAGCGCATCACGGTAGATATACATTCTATCATAAACTTTAAGCTGTGCGCCTTTACCTACATAAGCTGAGCCGTTTACACCAAAAATGGCTCCCGTGTTTATTACAAGCTTGCTGTCAGTTTCAATATTTATTACTCCGCCGTGTTCGACACCAAAATTGCCTCTTATGTATAATGCGCCGCCGTTTTTTATAGTTATTTGTCCGCCGTTTCTGATAACTAGCATTGAACCTAATGGCAGCGTGCGTTTGTTTGTCACATTAATTTTTTTGTTTACATAGTATACTGTATTTTCCTGAAGCTTGGTTTTACCGTTCCAGTTGTCCTCGCCATAGTTGTCAAAATGCTCATAATAATGTAAATATACGTTAATGTAATCATCGTTTAATGCTCCGATAGGTATAGATGTCATTATGATAGCGGCTAGTAAAGAAAACGCTGATAAATATAGGAACTTCTTCTTCATCTTATTAATTTGCGGTCCTTTCAAGATAATATGCATATATAAAACTATGCAAGTGACTAAAAAGTTGCATTAAAATAAAATTTCTTTACAAACTAAAGTCTTTTTAATAAAACCGACTGCATAAAAATGCTTTTGGTCGGAGACAGCGGTTATCTTTATGGTGGTTTTTTTCTTTCCGCTGACTGCTTTTAAAATATGTACTCCCTCGCTTAGATTAATATATTTGGGTTCACGCTCTAGGAGTATGGTTATGCCGTCTGCAATGATTTTGATAGGTTCTTTGGGGTTATCGGAAAATGGCAGGAAGCAGATAAACGAGGTTATAGACAAATCGTTTTGCTTTACTTCGGTTATAAATTCTGCCAGCGCCTCACGGTCCCATAGAATAACCTTGTTTTCGTCTGCAAGGGTTATCGCATTTCTTGTGAAGGTGTTATTAGTAATTACGGCACTCCTCGCAGTGTTATAATGGCTTTCGGCGGTTTTGGCTTCCTGTACAGCTTTAACCCCAACGGGAGTGGATTGGCGCTTGCACTGTACGGCAATAGTTTCACCATAATATTCGATAATAATATCGGCTCCATAATCACCAGATTTTACGGTTTTTTCGATAATGGGGTGTCCGTTTCTAATAAAAAGCTCGGCGCATAAAGCCTCAAATTCGTAGCCGTTCATTTCGTCGATTTTATCAAAATCATCGGTGAAAACTGCGCTTGCTTTACCGTGCTTTGACTTTATCAGAATAAATGATATTATGATTACAGTTAAGATTAGAACGGCTGCCCATATTATTTGCATATAGTCCATTAATACAGGAGCTTTGCGGCTCCTATGTTATATAGTTTATAGGGTGCATTGGTGTCAGTGTTTACGCCGTCGATGTCGCCTTCAAGCACCATGCGGGCATCTCTCTCAATAATTGTGAGATTTGATACTGAAAATACTGTATCACCGTGAGCGCAGTATATGGTCTTGAAATCGTTTCGCATATTTAACAGTTTCTTTAGGCTGTATACATAAGCTTCAAGGTTTCGGCCTTCGCCGAACATGTGTATTTCGCCTGTCTGGAGTGTGTCTCCAGCAAATAAGAGCCCATTTCTTTGGTCTAAGAAAGCTACGCTACCTGGAGTGTGACCTGGAACAAGTATGACCTCGAGCTGGCCGCCGCCGATATCTATGAAGTCTCCCTCCCACATCGGAACAAGGGTATCTTTATATCCGTTTAGCTTGCGGTAATGATCAAATTCGGCGGGGTGAAGATAGGCGCGACCGAAAAAGTGATTTCCGCCTGTATGGTCGGGATCTGCATGAGTGTTGGCCACTATTATGGGAAGCGGGGTAATGCTTTTTATAACAGATAAAAGATCACCTGTGCCTCGTCCTGTGTCGATTAGAAGTGCCGCTTCAATTCCTACTAGGAGGTAGAAACGCACCCAGCCTTCTTCTATCGCGAATAAATCCTCGCCTAATTGTACTACCTTGTAATTCGTGTCGTCCATAAAAAATTACCGCCTTTCACTTGACGTAAGATTAATAATAATAATAACATGACATCTTGAGGCACTACGATACGAGCTAACTTTGAGTATTGTAGTGCCGGTTATTAAAACTGATACAGTTTTAATAATTATGCTAATTACATCTTAACACAAAAAGCAATATTGTGCAATATTTTTTATTTATATTGAAAAAAATATTTATATGTTGTATAATGATATTGCTATTGCAAATATTACAGCGTTCGGTGAGGAAAGGAAATAATAAAATGCCACAGGAATTTTGCGTTGACTTGAATTCTCTTATCAAGGAGTTTGAGCTAGAAATACTTTACACCCCTTGCGACCCTTCGGAAATCATGATTACAAACGGGGACATTAATCGCCCTGGGCTTCAGTTTGCGGGATTTTACGAATATTTTGACAGTACTCGTATTCAAATTGCGGGTAAGGCTGAGTTTGCTTACATAGAAAAATATACCGATGAGGAAAGGCTTAATGTTGTAGATGGCTTTTTTGCCACTAAACCC
>JAVBPL010000045.1:0-13301 GCA_031549645.1 Ruminiclostridium sp.
TCTGCGAAATAGTTTTTCCCTCTGGGAAGGTATACATTCCATTGTCACCGCTCATAAAATTCATCATAGTCTCTGTAAGAAAATAATTGAACACAAATGATAATAAGAGGCTGAGCAGTACCGCAATTGCACCGCCAATAAATCCTATTATCGCCGCTTCTCCGAGAAACATCGAATGTATTTTCTTAATATCACAGCCTAAAACCTTTAGAATACCTATCTCCTTAGTACGCTCAATTATAGCTGTTATCATGGTATTAGCGATATTAAGAGTAGCAATTACTATAGACACACAAGCGAGTGAGGACAAGAGCACCTGTATTAAAAACAACTGGCTTTTCATGTGTTCTCTTGATTGACCATCATAATAAGTCTGATAACCCATGTCCTTAACTTTTTGTTCTACATCGGCTACATTATCCATATCATCGACACGAATACGCACATCGTTATAAACACCTGTAAACTCGCCGTACTGATAATCGGGGTTAACTTCATTATAAGCTTTGATATATTCGTTTATATAGCTTACGTCAACGAAAATACCCTGCATGGTATAATAATCGTTCCAGTTGCCATCAATGACACCAATAACATTAAGCTGTTCGTCGTACTCACCGTTTGGCGCAGTTATTGAACCGATTACGGAATAATCGACCTGCCAGGTATCATAATTCATTGTTAAAGGAATAATTCTGATTTCGTCTTTTAAAGGATCAATCCAGTAGTTTTTTGGGGTTTCATTTTCATCCCATTCAGACCACTTATATTCTTCGTAAACATAGTCATAAACCTCACTACCAGTCAATTTACCGAAAATAACAGCGTTTTTACCATCACCGTCCTGTTTCCAGCGTCCTGATTTAAGCTTATACCCAAACCCCTCAAGGCTATCCATATACACACCGACAAAGTTACCATAATTAAGAGCGTAATCTCCACTATATATTCCTAGCTGTTGCCCAACCTGCAATGCTTGATATATCGGAGTTACAGCTTTTACATGATTAATCGTCATAAATTCTGTCAGAACATCATCGGTTAAGTCGGGAATTTGCTCGCCCTTTTCATTAACGCCACCATAATTATAAACACGCAGTAATGTAAGGTCCTCCCAAGAATTAACCATTTGACGCTGTGCATTATTCATTCCGATACCGAGCGAAACCATCAGTACCAATGCGCAAATTCCTATTATAACACCAATAACGGTTAACAATGTCCTGGTTTTTCTTTTTGTGAGATTTCTGATGCAAAGTATAAAAACATCTAAGTTTTTCATTTATTCACCCACATATTCTGTTAATCGTCATAATTATTGTTAAAGTCACTTTTACTGTTTTTTATATCGTTAAGATACGAGTCCAGCTCATCTTCTTCGGCACTTTTAAGCTTCTTCTTTTTTCTGACTCTTACTATTATAATAATAACAATAGCAACAATTACTAAGCTTCCTGCAATAATAAGTATTATTATTAAGGGACTTCCCTGCTCCTCAACTACTACTCCATCAACAGGAATTGTTGGGTCGTCAATGGGTTCCTCTGGAATGTAGTTATATTGCTCCTGAACGTTTGCGGAAAGGAGAGTAGAAAAATTAAACTGTTGTAAATCGGTGTTTTCGTATGTTACTTGAAGAGTTAACTCGAGCACACCAGCTGTGGGAAAAATGATATTACGGAAACGCTGACGTTCCTTCTTTATACCAGGGTCAATATTTCCTATATACACCTCGCCATACTTGTTACCGTCAGCATCTGTAAGCACCGCAAAGGTATTTCTGAGTATTTCGGAGCCGCTATTTAAAACCGCAAACTCAATGGTTGCCTCAAATCCTGCCGTAATCCACTCATAACCCGCAACATCAAGTATACTTGCTCTGTAATCAATTACCTGTTGGGAAAAGGATTTTTCAACCTTACCTGTGGTATCGTCTGCATTTTCGTATGTCGTGTAAAGTGTAAGGTCATATTCACCTTTTTCAATAAACTTTAACTTAAAGCTTCCGTTTCTGCTTTCAGAGCTAATAATATTCCCTATATACTCTCTTGCGACTTCTTCGTTATTTGAGTTCATAACATACACTTCGACATTATAAGCGGTACCTTTGCCTGCATTTACTAATGTAAACGGTATTTCCGTCTTTACATTAGTATATATTGAGCCAGGGGCATTTATTTTTTGAATTTTTATATTCGAGTCCTTCTCTTTAATTGTCGGATCATCAACCTTCTCAAGCACTGTCGTTACAGAGAAGTTTTTTGAAAGAACATGCTCTGTATCAGTGTCAGAATATACGATTTTTATTTTATAATCACTCACACCCACTTTATCAGATGATTTGAAGCTTATTTCGAGATTACTTGATGTGTTAGCGGGAATTTCACTTACATAAATGCTATTAATCTCGTTACCTGCATAATCGTATAAATATGCCTCCACACCCTTTATGCTAATCACACTAGGGTTTGTTACCGCAAAACTAACCGAGGACATTGTGCTAATTAATACAGGCAGTGGCGGTGTAAGGCTTTGAATTTTTAGAATTCCCTGTTCATCAGAATTATCATCTATCGCCTCAACGTTAATTTCAATATTTTTTTGAATTGATTTTAATTCACCTATATGGTCATTATAAGTGAGTTTAATAGTATATTTTCCTGATTCACCCTTTGCGAATTTATACGAAATTGTAGCTGGAACCATACTCTGCGCATTTAGGGTGCCGATATATGTACTGCTTACTAGCTTGTTGTTCTTATATAAAGCAGCTTCTGTGTTTTGAAATGTAGTTTTATTTTTATTAACAACATTAAAGGTAATATCGGCTACGGTTTTCTCGACTATTTTTTCAGGTATAATTATATTGGAAAGCTCTACGGATTTAACCTCTGTTATATTAATTGTTATATCTTTTTCAAGTTTAAGCTTTTGACCTTCGCTGCTTTCATATGTAACCTCTATTTTATAAGCGGTCTTCCCTGTACCAGAAAATGTGTTGGTAAAATCAAAATCATATTTGCTTTGTCCTTTTATTTCGCCGATATATTCGGTATGCAAGAGCTTATTCCCTTTATAAAGCTTATATTCTACGTTTTTCGAGGATGTATTATTTTTATTAATAATATCAAATTTTATGCTGTCATCAGTTCCGTTTATAATAGACTCAGGATACTTAATATTACTAATCTCGAGAGGACTTTCAATTCCCGATACAGTATTCTTGCTTTTTACATTTATAATAGTAGAAAAGCTTCTTTCTTCATCTACTTTTTTATCATTTTCGTCATCATAAGAAAAATAGACCTTGTAACGAAGATAAATCTTGCTTTTATTTACGGTAGACAGAATATTAAACTTATATGAATAAGTTTTATCAATATCAAGTCTCGAAATTGATGTGCCGCCCTCTATTAATTCAAGCTCATCCATATCTGTAATTACAAATGAAGTGTCATAAATAGGTTTAACCGCGGTATTTATAAATCTGAAATCTATTTTAAAATCAGAGCCTAGCTCTACCGTCGTACTTGAAG
This sequence comes from Ruminiclostridium sp., assembly GCA_031549645.1. Lineage (GTDB taxonomy): Bacteria > Bacillota > Clostridia > Oscillospirales > Ruminococcaceae > Ruminiclostridium_E. The sequence goes on from JAVBPL010000045.1 coordinate 3,537, forward strand.
TAGAAACATTTGTGATATCGGGTATTAACTTTTTTATTTCGTTTGCAAGGTCATCTGCCGAGACTGTAAAATATGTTGACATTATTAACGTCAGTGCTAAAATTACGGCTGAAATTCTACGTTTCATTGATTTGCTACCTCTTCGCTTTCGTTTTTATTAATTATTTCGTTTGAAACCATAATGCCATCTCTTATTGTAATTACTCTATCTGCATATGCGGCAATATCTCTATCATGAGTTACAATAATTAATGAGTGCTTATACTTATGACTAAGCTTTACCATAAGCTCCATTACGTCCTTAGTCGTCTTTGTGTCAAGGTTTCCCGTTGGCTCATCTGCAAAAACTATTTTAGGATTAGATACAAATGCCCTTGCTATGCCTACTCTCTGCTGCTGTCCGCCCGACATTTGCGATGGGACATGGTTAACACGATTTGCAAGTCCCACCAGAGAGAGCATCGCACGCGCCATTCGATTTCGCTTTGACCGCTTAACTCCTCTGAATATCAATGGCATTGCCACATTTTCAAGTGCGGTTATACCAGAAAGCAAATTATATGACTGAAAAATAAAGCCGACATTTTTTTGCCGCCATAAGGTAACAGTATTTTCATTCATTTTATCTATTCGTTTATCTTCAATTTGGATTTCGCCTCTAGTTGGTTTTTCAAGCCCCGCCAGCATATTAAGAAGGGTTGATTTTCCCGAACCTGATGTACCAAGTATACAGCACACTTCACCGCTATTGACAGAGAAGTTGATATTAGAGAGAGCCACCACATGTTCACTGCCAACTGTATAGATTTTCGTGAGATTTTTTACCTCTATGACACCTTTTGATTTTTCCATACTATCGTTCCTTTTATGTATTCATATATAAAACTTAATTATAATAGAAAAAGTTGCATCTTATGTAAATATATTATACCATTTTATATTCATAAAAACAAGATAATATTTTATTACAAAATATTACAAAAGTATTAAATAATATCACGTTTTTTATCATAAAAAAATGAAAATCTATGATTTAATAATCATAATATTTTATTTTGATATGAAAAGTTCAAAAAATTACTGTTTTTTTGATTTTAAATTGACAAATTAAGACATTATGGTATAATTATCATATAAAATTTTTGGAGGAAGTATTTATGACAAAGATAGAATTAGTAGCTGCTATTACCGAAAAGACTGGCTTAACTAAAAAAAATTCTGAACTTGCTTTAGTCGCAGTTATTGAAAGTATTACCGACGCTTTACAAAAAGGTGAAAGGGTTTCATTGGTAGGCTTTGGCACATTTGAAGTAAGAGCTAGAGCAGCTCGTGAAGGTATCAACCCCCAAACCCAAAAGAAGATTAAAATTGCAGCAACCAAGGTTCCCGCTTTTAAAGCAGGTAAAGTACTTAAAGAAAAGATTTCAAAATCATAATAGCCTTTAACAAAAGAACCGCTTTTTTAAGCGGTTTTTTATTTTACGTACTTAAATTGCCCTGTTTGTTTTCATCTGAACGGCTCATTTCAAACGCATGACCTGACATAGTATTCATTATGATTTCACGCTCTTTCGGTGGTAAGTCGTAAAATTTTTCATTTACTCTTCGGATTTTACGTCTATCCTTTGAATAGTCATTAGCCGAATTAGAATTTGGCATATAAATCACCTCGGTTTTAATATAACCGAGGTGATTTTGTTTATTCTTATTTATTGCAAAAAAAATGACTCCAGTTCGCATAAGCTAACAGGAACCACTTTTTGGTTGCGGAGGCAGAATTTACGAACCTCGGTTCAAATCCTGTACTTAGTTGCAAAAAAAATGACTCCAGTTCGCATAAGCTAACAGGAATCACTTATTGGTTGCGGAGGCAGGATTTGAACCTACGACCTTCGGGTTATGAGCCCGACGAGCTACCGAACTGCTCCACTCCGCGTTATGAAAAATTAAACTTAAATTAGGTACTTGATTATTATATCAGATATCATTATGTTTGTCAAGCGAAAATTTAAGATTTTTATCCATCATTACTTCTCAAGTGATATATTTAAAAAATAAGATGACATTATTTTTTCAAATTAATGTAATATATATATAATGTTATTTTTGTAAACCTGATGTACAAGCCGTTTATCTGTTGTTCATTTATTGACGATATATGAATATATAAGTTTCGATGTTTAAATATATTTATCATAACATTTTTACCATTATGATAAAAACTATCATTATATTTTTTGAATTTAAGTACCTATCTCGACAGTTTTTTCATTATTGATGTATTATAATAGACAAGTAATCATGTTCTAAAAACGCGAAAGGAGGATATTGATTGAAAATTGTATAGAAATATTATATATATCGATATCTTGCTTGTAATAAATATATTAGTTACATTCTTCCTAATAAAAGCAACTGATATTATTTTACATAAAAAATGCTCAAATAAACGTTTGATGCTTGGTATGATAATAGGGAGTTTATCATCACTTATAATTTTAATGCCAACATTACCATACATTTTGAATGCTTTAATAAAATTTTCACTCGCTATTATAATTGTATTTATTATTTATGGCTACAAGAATATCTATACGTTTATTAAGAATAGCTTAATCTTCATTATAATTAACTTTATTTTTGCTGGTATTATTTTATTCGTGTGGTCGTTCATTGCACCAGTTGGCATGGTATATAATAACGGATTTGTTTACTTCGACATCTCCTTTACACTAATCGTTGTTTCGGCTTGCATTGCTTACTTTATTATTAAGCTATTTCGTTATATAATAGATACTAAATTTAGCACCGACAAGGTATATAACATTAAAATCATTAAAAATAACAATGTCGTTAGTATTAAAGGGTTTCCTGATTCGGGAAACACACTAGTTGATTTTTATACTGGACTTCCTGTGATAATATGCAGTGAAACTAGCTGCGGTGAAATTATGCCTGATGAATATAAGAATTTTGATTATACCTCCAGTGATTGCTTAAATAATATAAATGGTATTAGGATACTTCCCTACTCCACTGTGGGGTATCATGGAATACTACCTGTATTTAAGCCAAGCTTAGTTGAAATAAACGGCAAAGCGATTAATGCACTTATTGGCATTACGAAAGATAAATTTCATTCAGAAGTAGATGCGATATTTAATCCCAAATTATTAATATAGGAGCATATTCGAAAGGAATGGTCATAAAAATGGAAGATTTAAGAACGATGATGCAGCTTTTCTTTTTTAAGCTGAAGGTTTCGAGTTGTAGTAACCAAGTATTTTATATAAACGGAGCTGACTCTCTCCCTCCACCGCTTACCCGAGAAGAGGAAGAGGAAGCGTTTCGGCTGCTCGAGAATAATTTTAGTGCAGCAAGAGAAACCTTAATTGTACATAACCTAAGACTTGTGGTTTACATAGCGAAAAAATTCGAGTCTACGGGAATTGGCATAGAGGATTTAATTTCAATCGGCACAATAGGGCTAATTAAAGCAGTAAACACCTTTAGTGTAAGTAAAAACATAAAATTAGCAACCTACGCCTCCAGATGCATCGAAAACGAAATCCTCATGTTTTTAAGAAAATCCAATCAATATAAATACGAAATTTCGATAGACGAACCGCTTAATATTGATTGGGATGGTAATGAGCTTTTATTGTCAGATGTTTTGGGTACTGAAAACGATGTTGTGAATGTAAATATCGAGAATGAAGTGGAACGCAATCTTTTATTATCTGCTGTCAGCAAATTAGGTGAAAGAGAACGACAAATTATGGAAATGCGTTTTGGTTTACAAAACGGCAAAGAGAAAACTCAAAAAGAAGTAGCTGACGAAATCGGTATTTCGCAAAGCTATATTTCAAGACTTGAAAAAAGAATTATCAAAAGGTTAAAAAAGGAACTTGAGCGTCTTTGCTCGTAAAAACAACCCTTGCATTTTATGCAAGGGTTGTTTTATTAATCGACAATGTCGTTATCGTTAAAGACATCTCCACATTCGGGGCAGAATTTAGGAGGGTTTTCGGGGTTCGGTGGTGTGAAGCCGCAAACATTACACTTGTAATTCTTTGTTACAGGCTTTGATTCTCCACATTCGGCACAGAACTTACCTGTATTTGTGTTGCCACATTTTGCACATTTCCAACCAGAAGCAGCTGCCGCACCATTTGGGTTCTTACCGCAGTTTTCACAGAATTTTCCCGTGTTAACCTTACCGCAATTGCATGTCCATGAGCTTGCACTGTTTTGTGACATTTGTCCAAGAATACCAGCGCCCGCTCCAGTAGCCATGTTCACGCCCATGAAGCCTGTCATAGCACCGCCCGCATTTGAACCTGCATTCTCAATACCTCTTGCCACACTTCCCGTCATCATAGCCTTTTGAACATCGTCGCCGAGCATTGTATCAGCTTTTAATCTATCCTTTAATAACTCCTTACTTTCATCTGAAAGGGTTACAGGTCCCATGCCAACGCTTACAACCTTGAAGCCTCTTTCAGCCCATTTACCCTTAACAGATATTTCAACATTATCAGTTAAATCTGTAAGGTATGAAGCGATTTGGTTGTAGCTGATGCCTTTAGTTGACATCATGTTAAGTGCCTGCATCATTGCCTGCATAAATTCATTTTTATATTGCTGTGATTTGAAAATATCAGTTCCTAATATATCGCCCGCTCCTGCTCCTCTTGAAGCAACCTCTTTATAAAAACGCACTGCCATTTCGGCATTTTCGATGCGAATACCAAAGGTTCCGAAGAAACGAAGCTCAACTGTGGTGTTATACCGCGGGTCTGGATAAGGCATAGGGGCACCAGTTCCAAAAGCTATACCAGGTATTTCCTGTAAATTAATATAAACTACCTTTTGCTCTTTAGCTGCCGCGCCACCAAAAGTGAAGCGTTTTATAACCTCTTGAATACTTTCGGCAATGTCACCTGCAAAAATAGAAGGTGAGGTAGAGCTGTCAAATATGTATTCACCTGGCTCTGTAACAATATTTGTAACCTTACCTCCGTCGATTGTCAGCATACAGGTATTTTCTTCAACCATTATGACTGAACCGTTTGAAATAACATTATCGCTGCCCTTTTTATTGCTCGAACGAGCATCTGCCATTTTAACTCCGTGTCGAAGTAAAACTGTATTGTCCATTTTTGGACAGTGAATGGCGTCTTTCCACGAATCAGCGAGTGTTCCTCCGACTGCACCAATTGCTGCTTTTAATAATCCCATGTTGTTTTCCCTTTCTACTTGTTATTTGCTTCAACTATAAGCTGAATAGCAGTTTTTTCTGTGTCGTCTATTATAACATTGGTAAAGGCAGGTCTGCACACTAAGTCTATTCCCGTTTCTTCCATGTAAATTCTTGCTATCGCTATCGACTTAATTGCCTGATTTGTTGCTCCTGCACCTACAGCTTGAATTTCTGCTTTTTTACCCTCACGAATAACCGCCGCAATAGCCCCAGCAACAAGCTTCGGAACTGAGCGAGCTGATACCTTAACAATTTCCATTACTAAAAACGCCCCCTATAAATGTTATATTTTTTGCCTTATAACTTCAATTTTTCCTGCTCTGCCTGTTTTTGTATCTATATCAATAATAACCGCGTTAACGTAATAATCGCCTTGAGCCGTAATGTGCTTTTGCGGATAATTACTTAAAAATCTTTCAATTATAATTTTTTTATCTACACCCAATACCGAGTCGTGCACACCTGTCATTCCAGTATCAGTAATATATGCAGTGCCACCCGAAAGTATCTCCGCATCTGCTGTTTGGACGTGAGTATGCGTACCAAGTACAGCGCTTACACGTCCATCAAGAAAATAACCCATAGCTTTCTTTTCGGCTGTCGCTTCAGCATGAAAATCTACTATTATGTTAGGGGTGTCAATTTTACTTAATAACGTATCAATCTCTTTAAAAGGATTGTCAGCTGAGCCCATATACGAAATACCGATTAGGTTTATAACCGCTATTTTATAGCTTAAAAAGTCGAGAATGGTGTATCCCCTTCCAACAGCACGGTCGCCAAGGTTATATGGTCTGATTATTATATCCGTCTCGTTGTACATGGCTTCCATTTCACGGCGCTTAAAGCAGTGGTTTCCTGTTGTAATAACGTCTGCCCCGCCGCTTAAGAGAATATTCGCTGAAAATGGGGTTATACCGTTCCCATCAGCCGAATTTTCGCCATTAATAATGGTAATATCAATTTTTTCACTATTTTTGAAGGCGGGTAAAAAACTTACTAGCTTTTCCGCCGCAGTCTGCCCAAAAACATCGCCAATAAAAAGTAATCTCATATCCTGTCCTATTTCAAAAATCTGCTTTATTTTTTAAGTATAACATAAAAAAGTTATTTTATCAAGAATAAATTGTAAAATCTGTTTATAACTATAAAAACGAGGTATCGGATTGCTCCGATACCTCGCTATACTTATAAAAATCGTAATTACTTGATTTCTACAGTTGCGCCTGCTTCTTCAAGCTTTGCCTTAAGCTCGTCAGCTTCTGCCTTTGATACGCCTTCCTTAAGAGCCTTAGGAGCTGCTTCTACAACTTCCTTTGCTTCCTTAAGTCCGAGACCGCAAAGGTCCTTAACAGCCTTGATTACGTTCATCTTTGCATCGCCAAAGCTTGCAAGAACTACGTCAAATTCTGTCTTTTCTTCAACTGCTGCTGCGGCACCTGCTGCGGGACCTGCTGATACCATTGCTGCTGCTGATACGCCGAATTCTTCTTCTAATGCCTTTACTAAATCGTTAAGCTCTAATACTGTTAAAGCCTTAACCTCTTCTACCATTGCTAATACTTTCTCTGAAGCCATTATAATTTACCTCCAATTATTATTTTTGTTTTCTTACGCTACATCTTCGCTTTTCTTAGCGATTTCGCTTACTGCTATTGCCATTCTCTGCATAGGAGACTGGAGCATAAATAACAGCTTGGAAACGAGTGTTTCCTTTGACGGCAGCTTTGCGTATTCTTCGATAACAGCGCTATCGACAGCCTTGCCCTCAATAAATCCTGCCTTGATTTTGAATTCGCCCTTTGAGCTCTCAACCTGCTTGAAAAGCAGCTTAGGAGCGGCGATAATGTCTGTTTCGGATAAACCGATAGCGGTTGTTCCCTCAAGATACTCGTCAAGACCAGAAACTCCAGCTTTCTCGAGTGCTCTCTTAAGAAGTGTGTTCTTAACTACAAAGTAGTCAACGCCGCCTTCACGTAAGCTTTTACGAAGCTTTGTGTCGTTTTCAACGTTAATTCCTTTGTAATCTACGATTACACCGCATGCAGACTTCTTGATTTTTTCGGTAAGTTCCTCAACTAAGAGTTCCTTCGCCTTTAAAACCTTATCACTTGGCATTGCTTGTCCTCCTTATTTTATTCGCTGTTCATTCGTCGATTTGTCAAGAAGGTAAATAAAAAAACCTTTCCGCCAAAAGACAGAAAGGATGTAAAATACTATTTACTCCTATTCCTCGGCAGGCGTATACTTGTTAACACAAGTATCCTTATCACTGTTAATGACCTGCTGTCTTTAGAACAGCAAAAATATTATATCATTATAAATTCATATTGTCAAGCTTTTTTTAAAATTTAGTGCTAATTTTATTTACCACCTTTACAAAACTTGCAATTTCTATTCTATTATTAAAGACAGAGGGTGCAAATCTTATCGCACCGACATCATGTGTGCCCATTTTTTTATGAGCAAGAAATGCACAATGAAAACCGCCTCTTAAATAATAACCCTCGTCACTGAATAACTTTGCAATACCGCTTGAGTCCTCGTTTCCAATATTAAATGGAATAATTGGCACCCTGTTTTTGTCAAAGCTTTCTGTATATAGCTTCACCTTGCTGTTATTCTTCATTTCATTGTAAAACATTTCACAAAGTGATGATTCATGTGCGTATATTCTTTCGACAGTTTTTTCATTAATAAAATCTACGCCATATCCCAGCGAAATTGCTCCTGCTGTGTTTATAGTGCCACTTTCAAAGCGGTCTGGTAGCATTTCTGGCTGTTCAATCTCTTTGCTTGCGCTGCCTGTTCCTCCCTCAATTATGGTTTTAAGCCTAAACTTACCATCAGTTATCATGAGTCCTGTTCCCATTGGAGCATAGATACCTTTATGTCCAGCAACACATATTATGTTTATACCGTCAGAAAGCTTAATAGGTAGTATTCCCGCGCCCTGAGCGGCATCTATGATAAAGCACAATCCATGCTTCTTGCAAAGCTCCCCTATTTTCTTATACGGTAGTATTTTCCCTGTAACATTGCTTGCAGCAGTACAAATTATTACCCGTGTCCTTGCATTAATGAGCTTTTCAAAGTTCCTTACTGTTTCATCTTCGTCATTTGTGGTTTTGGCTACCGAATATGTTATACCGTTCTCTTTAGAAGCTGCATGAACAGGTCTGATGACAGCATTGTGTTCGATGTCAGAGGTTATTATGTGGCATTTGGGTATTAAAATGCCTTTTAACGCTATATTTATTGCATGAGTACAGTTTAAGGTGAATACGGTATTTTCTGTTTCTGCACCGAAAAACTCAGCACATTTCATTCGTGAATTAAAAACCGCTTCCGCTGTTTCCATCGAAAGCTTATGTCCTGCTCTGCCAGGGTTCCCCCCGTAACTGATTATTGATTTTGATACCGATGAAATAACCGATGGCGGTTTCGGGTATGTTGTAGCGGCATTATCCAGATAAACCATTTATTTATCCCGCCTTATTTCAAGGCAGTTAACGTTAGACATATTAAGCAGTCTGCAAATCTTGTCAGGGTCGTCATAAACCCGTATACCGTAACTACAGCCGCCTTTAAATGTAGTTATTTTTTCAACAATACTGTTTATTTTAAGTTTTTCTAGAACATATCTTGCTTTATTAGCTTCTGTCATAGATTTCAAAACAATTAATGATGAATTCAAAGTATCACTCCCTTTTATTTTTTGTTTATACATCTTCTTAGGGTATTTTATGCGAAAAACGTTGAAAATGTTCACAAAAAGCCTATTCAGAATTGTATAAATATTCATTTTTTTCTCCATAATAAGTTAAAATACTTAGGATTGGTGGATTAATCATGAAAGCAATTATTATGGCAGGCGGAGAAGGCACAAGACTTAAGCCCCTAACTGGCTCCATTCCAAAACCACTAGCACATTTATGCGGTCGTCCGGTAGTTGAATATATACTGGATTTACTGTCGGAGCATGGCTGTGACGAAGCAATCTTTACCTTAAGATACAAGGGTGAGATGATAGAAAAACTGTTTGAAAATGAAGCCTATAAGAATATTAAGCTACGGTTCTCGTATGAAGATGAGCCGCTTGGCACCGCAGGCTGTGTAAAAAAAGCCGCAAAAAATTTCACAGATGATTTTGTCGTTATCAGCGGAGATGCTTTATGTGATTTTGATTTAACAAAAGTCTTGACATTTCATAATGCAAACAAATCTGATGTAACCATTATTACAAAGCAGGTTGACGACCCTCGTGAATATGGACTGGTTATATCTGATAACGGCAAAATAACAGGCTTTTCCGAGAAACCTTCATATCTAAACTGCGTTTCCGACCATGCCAACACCGGAGTTTATATCTTAAATCCATCTGTTTTAAACGACATTCCCGAAAACCGAATGTGGGATTTTGCCCGTGATGTGTTTCCCCGAATGCTTAAGCAAAACAAAATACTATCAGCGTATACCGAAAAGGGTTATTGGTGCGATAT
>JAVBPL010000123.1:0-7261 GCA_031549645.1 Ruminiclostridium sp.
AAGCTTGTTTTCAAGCTCAAGAGCAGTCATATCCCTAACTTCTGCAGCTTTCATTATACGCTCGCCTCCTGTTCCGCACGTGCTACGAATTTGCACTTAATCGGCAGCTTATGCATTGCAAGACGCATAGCTTCGCGTGCAATTTCTTCACTTACGCCTGCAATCTCGAACATTACTCTGCCAGGCTTAACAACGGCTACCCAGTATTCGGGTGAGCCTTTACCTGAACCCATTCGAGTTTCGGCGGGCTTTTCTGTTATGGGCTTGTCAGGGAAAATCTTAATCCAAACCTGACCGCCACGCTTGATATAACGAGTCATAGCGATACGGGCAGCTTCAATCTGGTTCGAGGTTATCCATGCAGGCTCCATAGCCTGTAAACCGAAATCACCATTTGAAACAACGTTACCACGTGTTGCTTTACCGGTCATACGGCCTCTCTGCTGTCTTCTGTATTTTACTCTCTTTGGAAGTAGCATTAGTCGTTACCCCCCTCACTCTTAACTGGTGCCTGTGCTGCGGGACGTGGAGCTCTGTTATCGTTGTTTCTAGGTCTGAAATTGCCGTTTCCGCTTCCACCATCACGGTTGTAGCCACCACGGTTATCACGACGGTCACCACGATTGTCTCCGCCCTCGCGTCTCTTTCTCTGGGTTCTCTCAGCTGGTGCAGAACGTCTGTTTGCTCCAACCTCACCCTTAAGAACCTCACCCTTGTAAATCCATACCTTTACGCCGATAACGCCGTAAGTAGTATTTGCTCTTGCTACACCATAGTCGATGTCAGCACGAAGTGTCTGTAAAGGAATTGTTCCCTCATGATAGCTCTCAGAACGAGCGATTTCTGCTCCGCCGAGACGTCCTGCTACCATTGTTTTAATTCCCATTGCGCCTGCTCTCATTGTTCTGCCGATAACCGATTTCATAGCACGGCGGAAGCTAACACGCTGTTCGAGCTGTGATGCAATATTCTCAGCTACGAGCTGCGCATTGAGGTCAAGATCCTTAACTTCGATTATATTAAGGTTTACGGGCTTGCCCTTTGTGATTTTTTCAAGGTCTTTTCTTATTCTGTCAATTTCAACGCCCTTGGAACCGATGAGGATACCAGGCTTCGCTGTATGAATGAATACCTTAACCTTAGTTGCGTCACGCTCGATTTCAACGAGAGAAATTCCCGGCTTCATCGGAACAGGTGACTTGTCAGACTTGTAGGTCTTCTTTTCGAAATATTCACGGATTTTATAATCCTCTACGAGAGTATCGCCAAAGGTTGCTTTGTTAGCAAACCAACGAGAATCCCAATCCTTGATAATACCCACTCTTAGACCGTGTGGATTAACCTTTTGTCCCATTGTTCTCCTCCTACTCTCTTTCTTTAATCACCAAAACTATGTTTGATGTTCTTTTTAATATACGGTGAGCACGTCCGTGGTCCTTTGCTCTAATTCTCTTGAGTGTAACTCCTGCGCCGCACCAACATTCTGAAACGTAGCAGCTTGCTAAATCCATCGAATGATTATTCTCGGCATTAGCCATAGCGGATTTTAAAAGCTTTAATAACGGTTCAGATGCAGACTTTGGCGTATGCTTAAGAGTAGCAAGTGCTACTTCACAAGGCTTGTTTCTGATTAAATCAAGTACAATTCCGACTTTACGAGGGGAAATACGTACTTGTCTGAGCTCTGCTCTTGCTTCCATATTATCTCCTCCTTACTTCTTCGTTGTCTTGCTTCCGGCATGACCTCTGTAGGTGCGTGTAGGTGCGAATTCACCGAGCTTATGTCCAACCATGTCCTCAGTTACATAAACTGGTACATGCTTGCGCCCATCATGGACTGCAAAGGTGTGTCCTACGAAATCCGGAAATATAGTGCTTGAACGGCTCCAAGTCTTGACTACCTTTTTCTCACCAGCTGTATTCATGGCAAGAACCTTCTTCATCAGAGCCTCTTGGACGAAAGGTCCCTTCTTGATGCTTCTGCTCATTTAATATTTTCCTTTCAAGCAAGCAAGTTAAGCAGCAGCGATAAATTATTTTACTAGTATCTTACTGACGTAAGCTACTAAACACTGCTCTTATTAACTTCACTTGTAATTAGTGGTATAGTTTTTAATTACTATTTGTCTCTACGCTTAACGATAAACTTGCTGCTCGACTTTTTCTTAGAACGAGTCTTGTAGCCGAGAGCGGGCTTACCCCATGGTGTAACAGGTCCGGGACGTCCAACTGGTGAACGGCCTTCACCACCACCGTGCGGGTGGTCGTTCGGATTCATTACAGAACCGCGGACTGTGGGACGCATACCCATGTGTCTAACACGTCCTGCTTTACCAAGGTTTACGTTTAAGTGGTCTGAATTTGAAACAGAACCGATTGTAGCCATGCATCTTACAGATACGTTTCTAAGCTCGCCGCTAGGAAGTCTGATAAGTGCAAGGTTGTTTTCCTTAGCCATAAGCTGAGCGGAGTTACCAGCCGAGCGTACAAGCTGTGCGCCCTTGCCAGGATAGAGCTCAACGTTATGAATAACGGTACCTACTGGAATATCACCAAGCGCCAGTGCGTTACCAGGCTTGATATCTGCACCCTTACCTGCGATTATTACGTCGCCAACCTTAAGTCCGTCGGGAGCGATAATATATCTCTTCTCGCCGTCCTTGTATTCAACAAGCGCAATAAATGCTGTACGGTTTGGGTCGTACTCAAGAGTCTTAACAGTAGCTTCCATATCAAGCTTGTTTCTCTTGAAATCAATTACTCTATACTTAACACGATTTCCGCCGCCACGATGTCTAACGGTAATCCTGCCGTAGCTGTTACGTCCTGAATGCTTTTTAAGTGTCTCTAAAAGACTTCTCTCAGGAGCAACCTTTGATAAGCCGCTGTAATCCACAACTGTCATTCCGCGACGGCCGGGAGTGGTCGGTTTATAAGTTTTTATAGCCATTATATGACCATCCTTTCATTTTCTCCTATAATATAAGCTTTTAGAGCCTTAAATCATTCCGTCGAAGAATTCGATTGACTTAGAGCCTTCCTTAACGGTTACGATTGCCTTCTTCCAGCTAGAAGTGTAGCCCTCGCTCCTGCCCTGTCTTCTCTTCTTTCCTCTTACGTTAATAGTATTAACTTTTGATACCATAACGCCGCTGAAAAGACTCTCGACAGCCTTCGCTATCTCAATCTTATTTGCGTCCTTCAGTACCTCAAAGGTATACTTTCCTGCTTGCAGGTTTTCCATTGAACGCTCTGTGATAATTGGGCGTATGATAATGTCCTGTGGTAATCTTTCCATTATGCGTACACCTCCTCAATTTTAGCAACCGCATCCTTAATTACGATAAGCTTATCGCTGTTTAGGATATCATATACATTGAGGGTATTTACCTGTGTTGTCATAACACCAGGAATATTAGCTGCACTCTTGATAACCTTGCTGTCAACGGTGTCAAGCACTATGAGAGCTTTTCTTTCAACCTTGAGTGCCTCAAGCATTTTAACGATTGTCTTTGTTTTAAATTCTGTCATTGCTATTGAATCGAGCACTAACATATCGCCGTCAAGCACCTTCGAGGAAAGTGCAGATTTGAGAGCCAGTCTCTTAACCTTTTTGTTGAGCGAATATTTGTAGCTACGGGGCTTCGGTCCGAGTGCAATACCGCCGTGTCTCCACTGCGGAGCTCTTGTCGAGCCTTGCCTTGCATGACCTGTTCCCTTTTGTCTCCAAGGCTTCTTACCGCCGCCGCTTACTTCTGTTCTTGTAAGAGTGGACTGTGTGCCTTGACGCTGGTTTGCAAGATAGTTTACAACTGCTGCATGCATAACTTCGTTGTTCGGTTCAATACCAAAAACGAGGTCTGAAAGCGCCAGGGTGGAAACCTCTTTGCCATTCATATCAAATACTGATACTTGTGCCATAATAAATTCCTCCTCCCTTACGCTTTCTTAACCGCATTAGTAATGCAAACCACTCCGCCCTTAGGACCTGGAACTGCACCCTTAACTGCGATAAGATTGTTTTCAACGTCAACTTTTACTACTACGAGATTTTGTACTGTGATTTTCTCGACACCCATGTGTCCAGGCATTCCCTTACCCTTAAATATTCTTGAAGGGCTGGAGTTCGCGCCCATTGAGCCTGCGTGCCTGTGTACAGGTCCCGAACCGTGTGTCATCTTAATTCTTGATTGATTGTGGCGCTTGATAGTACCCTGGTAACCTTTACCCTTGCTGATGCCGCTTACATCGATTATATCGCCTGCCGCGAATACATCTGCCTTAAGAACATCTCCCTCGTTTACGCTCTCGGTATCCTCAAGTCTGAACTCCTTAAGATACTTCTTGAACGGTGTGTCCGATTTTTTGAAATGTCCCTGCATGGGCTTGTTTACGTTTTTGGGACTAGCGTCGCCGAAGCCTAATTGTACTGCCTTGTAGCCGTCGTTTTCTTCAGTTTTCTTCTGAACAACAACACAAGGTCCGGCTTCGATTACTGTTACAGGGATAACCTTCCCTGCTTCGTCGAAAATCTGCGTCATGCCGATTTTCTTGCCGATTAAACCTTTCTTCATAAAGGTTTCCTCCTAATCATTGGTTATTGGTTGAGTTTTCTCAACGTGACCAAGTGCAGCGTTTCTGCCTTGGTTAGTGGTACTCGCATTCGCAAGTACATAACACGGGTGAAATTCAATTTTTTCTTCGACTATTATATATAGTACAGTGGGGAAATAACTCCGAAAATCGGAATTAAAATTCCATTGAAATTTCTACGCCTGCGGGAAGCTCTAAGCTCTGTAAAGCCTCTACCGTCTTGTTTGTCGGACGGATAACGTCGATAAGACGCTTGTGTGTCCTAAGCTCGAATTGTTCTCTGCTGTCCTTGTACTTGTGAACAGCACGTAAGATTGTTATGATTTCCTTATTTGTAGGAAGCGGAATAGGACCTGCAACTCTGGAGCCTGTGCGCTTTGCTGTTTCAACAATTTTTGCTGCTGCAGCGTCAACAATGCCGTGCTCATAACCCTTAACCTTAATTCTTACCTTTTCTTTTACTGCCAAGCTGATGTACCCCTTTCTGTGAATTTTCATTGGGTTGTTTTTGGTTTTCGTTTCTGACACGCCGCCGTGTGTTTCTTTTGACACGGACTGCTTGTCTCGAACCTCGCTCCATGAGGGGTATCTGCAAAAACAAATCCTTCCTCATTATTAAATGAGCCAGGTGAAAACCTGTCGCCCGATTTTAAACCGGACATACTCCGTCAAAATTACCGGTTATATACCGCAACCTTTGACTTCATCGCAAACTTTTCAGCGTGCAAGAATAATTATACTATATATGACGCTGGTTTACAACCTTTTTGTAAAAATAGTATGTAGAATTTTAAATGTTAGCAAACTGTTAATTTGTGCATATTTAACAAATTTACCTAATTTATGTAAAAATCATGTCGGAAAATCTGGTTTTTCAATCACTTCAAGCTCGTTAAGTCTCTCTATATTGATTTCATAGCTGAAAGGCTCACCTTCTAAAACACCCGACTGCGTCATTTTTTTAGGGTACCCGTCTTTATTTATAATTGTATAGGTTTCGAATTCAGATAGCTCACCCACAAGAGCCAGTTGATTTTTCAAGGTCACACTCATTTTTTCTGTATTATATCGGAGCATTAAGCCTATATCCTCCCCAAGGTCTATAACCTCAGCCTGTGCCATACTCTGCGGCTCGAAAAATAGCAATTTATAATCGGACATGGGGTGTCTTTGTATTGTGGAATAAAAATAATAATCCTTTGAATTCGATGAAATTACACTCCAATCACTATCACCTTTATAACCATAAAAAAGCTCGGAGCCGTTATGATATTCAAAATACTCGTTATCTTCATCATCAATCGCATGATAATAATATGTCAGCAGCTTACCCTCGTATCTAAACTTGAATTTCTGTACAGCCTCACCTGTTAGCGCATCAGTTACAGTAACCTCCGCTGAAATGAGCTCCGAATAAAGGCTGCGAGCCTTTTTCATTTCGTCAAAGCCTTCACCCTCTATGCTGCAGGCGGAAAAAATCGCAAATGCCATTATTATGAGCACCGCTTTTATTAATCTCATCATGTTCTCCTCTGAAAAAAAAAGAAGCCTAAGCTTCTTTTAATAAAAATCAATTATTATTCAGCAAATCCGCTTTCAACAAGCTTAACTAAACCATCAACTGCGAGCTGTTCGTCTGAACCGTCAGCTATAATACGAATAGTCGTACCACCGACAATTCCAAGTGAAAGAATTCCAAGCAGGCTCTTTGCATTAACTCTGCGCTCTTCTTTCTCAACCCAGATTGAGGATTTATATTCATTTGCCTTCTGAATAAAAAATGTTGCAGGTCTAGCGTGTAACCCCACTTGATTTTTAACATCAACTTCTTTAACGAACATAGTCATATCCCTCCAAAAATGTTTGGTTTAACTCTTAGTAAATTAACCACTATGTATTAGTATAGCTTGAAAATTTAACTTAGTCAACAGAATTTTTTACTTTTTTTGCGTAAATCAAAATATTCTCTTATTTCGTCCAATATGCATTATTATTACCAATCCTATTTGTAGTAAATAAACAAAAAGTTTTCAACATAGTAAACACTATTAACATAAGTTTTCAACAATTTATTCAACATATTTGATAATATCTAATTATTTTAAAATATCTGGTCGTTTTTTGCGGGTAACATTAACCGACTCGGTATCCTGCCATGCCTTTATATTCTTATGGTGTCCCGAAATCAAAACCTCAGGCACTCTACGCTCCCGCCACACCTCGGGACGGGTATATAACGGATGCTCCAGTTTTCCACTAAAATGACTTTCCTCAGTAAAAGCTTCCTCATTTGGCAAAACGCCAGGTATAAGCCTGCAAACTGCGTCTGTTACTACAAGGGCTGGCATTTCTCCGCCCGTTAGTACATAATCGCCAATCGAAAGCTCCGAAAAACCTAGCTCATCAAGCACACGCTGGTCCACGCCCTCATAATGCCCACAAAGGAGTATAATATGCTCCTCCGTCGCGAGCTCCTTTACTATACTTTGAGTAAGAGTTCTGCCCTGCGGCGACATATAAATCAAATGAGGCTTTGTATTGCTATTCTCTATAATATTCATAATACACGAATAAATCGGCTGTGCCTGCATAACCATACCAGTTCCGCCGCCAAAAGCCTTGTCGTCAACCCTGCGATGCTTGTTTTCAGTATAATCTCTGATATTAT
>JAVBPL010000109.1:0-5124 GCA_031549645.1 Ruminiclostridium sp.
TACTCGGAAATTACGGGGTTATACCTGCTGATTTTGAAAGCCACAGCGTCGGCGTTAAGGCATATATTGTAAGAGAACCATGTCAAGCTCCCTCAAACTTTAGATGTGAGGATACATTAGGAAGCTTTTTAAAGAAAAATAATATAATTGGACTCTGTGGAGTTGATACAAGAGCATTAACAAAAATAATCCGTGAAAACGGTGTAATGAATGGGAAGATAACAGGCACAAAACCTGATAATATAGATTTAGATGAAATAAAGAGTTACAGGATTGAAAATGCAGTAAAAAGCGTTTCGACTTCAGAGATAAAGCATTATAAATCAGAAAAACCACTATATAAGGTTGCGCTTCTGGATTTTGGACTTAAGAACAATATCAAGACTGAGCTGTTAAAGCGGGGCGCAGATGTGTGGGTTTTTCCGCACGACAGCAGCCTTTCGGATATATTGTCGGTTATTCCGAAACCAGACGGCATTATGCTCTCAAACGGACCAGGAGACCCAGCCGAAAATACCATGGTAATTGATAATCTTAAGGAAATATTAAAATCAAATATACCGATTTTTGGTATATGCCTTGGACATCAGCTACTGGCGCTGGCAAACGGCTTTAAGACCACAAAGCTTAAATATGGGCACCGAGGTGCAAATCAGCCAGTAAAGGAATTAAAAAGCGGCAAGGTTTATATAACCAGTCAAAATCACGGTTATGCAGTTCTAAGCGAGACCATTGATAACGATATCGCCGAGGAATGGTTTGTCAACGGAAACGATAAAACCTGCGAGGGTATTATTTATAAAAAGCACCCAGCTTTTTCTGTGCAGTTCCACCCTGAAGCGTGTGCGGGACCGCTTGATACAGGGTTCTTGTTCGATAAGTTTATTAGTAATATGGAGGTGGAAGCGTTTGACAAATGAAGTGATATTGGTACTCGATTTTGGCGGTCAGTATAAGCAATTAATTGCACGGGCAGTCAGAGCCTGTAATGTCTACTCCGTGATTAAGCCTGGCACCATGACAGCGGCAGAGGTTAAGGAAATGGCCCCTATTGGTATAATTTTTACGGGCGGGCCAAACAGCGTATATCTCAAAAGCTCACATAAATGCGACCCTGAGATTTTGAACCTCGGTATACCGATTTTAGGCATCTGCTATGGTATGCATCTTCTGTGCTATATGGAGGGTGGAAATGTGATTTCCTGCGACAAGGGTGAATTCGGCAGGATTAAGGCAAGCACTGATTCAAAAAAATCGGCTATTTTCAAAAATATAAGCAGGGAAATAAATGTGCTTATGAGTCATAACGACAAGGTGGAAAAGCTGCCGCCAGGCTTCATAAGTACAGCAAGTACGGCTAATTGTGAAAACGCAGCCTGTGAAAATGCAGAGCGTAAGCTATACGCGGTGCAGTTCCACCCTGAAACTGATTTGACCGATAACGGAACAAAAATAATAGATAATTTTCTTTATAAAATCTGCGGAGCAAGCGGCGAGTATAAACTCGGCAATTATCTTGATGAACAGATAGATAATATAAAAAAAACGGTTGGGAATGAGAGAGTATTGCTTGCCTTATCGGGAGGGCTTGATTCCTCGGTTTGTGCCTATATTCTTCTGAAAGCGATACCGAAAAATCTGGTTTGCATTTTCATTGACCATGGCTTAATGCGGCTGGGTGAGGGTGATGAGATTGAGAGAGTGTTTAAGGATAAAGAGCTTAATTTCATTCGTGTAAATGCGGAGCAGAGATTTTTAAAGAAGCTAAAGAGCGTTACGGACCCCGAAAAAAAGCGTAAAATAATCGGGAATGAGTTCATTAAGGTTTTCGAAGAAGAGGCCTTAAAGCTGGGCGACATAAGGTACCTTGCACAAGGGACTATTTATCCAGATGTAATAGAGTCGGGTGGCGAAATGGGTGCAGTTATCAAGAGCCACCATAATGTGGGCGGTCTCCCCGAAACGCTGTCATTTAAGGAGATTATCGAGCCTTTGTCGGGGCTCTTTAAGGACGAGGTTAGGCTTCTCGGCAAGGACTTGGGCTTACCTGATATGATTACGAACAGACAGCCCTTTCCCGGACCAGGGCTTGCAGTCAGAATTATGGGCGAGGTTACAAAAAGCAAGCTGGATATGCTCCGTGAGGCAGACAGCATCATGCGAGACGAAATAGCAAGACTTCGTATAAAGCCAAATCAATATTTTGCGGTATTAACTGGCACTAGGTCGGTCGGTGTCAAGGGCGACAGCCGAACCTATGATAACGTAATTGCTCTTAGAGCCGTTATTACAAATGACTTTATGACCTGTCAGTATGCGCCACTTTCTCATAAAACATTGTCACGAATTGCATCGAGGATTACAAGTGAGATTAAGGGTGTCAGCCGTGTCGTTTACGATATAACAAGCAAGCCACCTGCTACGGTTGAGTGGGAATAATAATAAATAAAAATTCATAAACAAAGGCGTTTAATAGGAGAAGCTTACTTTTCTTATTGAACGTCCTTTTATATTTTAGGAGGAAAAAAATATGTCTTACACAGCAAAAGTACTAGAGCAAGCTATCAAGAAAAATCCTGGTGAATTTGAGTTTCATCAAGCCCTGACTGAAATACTGCCGACTCTACAGCCAGTAATTGACGAAAATCCCGCATACGAAAAGGCAGGGATTTTAGAGAGACTTGTCGAGCCTGAACGTATGGTTACATTTCGTATTCCGTGGGTTGATGATAAAGGAAGGGTTCGGGTAAACCGCGGCTACCGTGTCCAGTTTAACAGCGCAATCGGACCTTACAAGGGAGGACTTCGTTTCCACCCGACAGTAAATGCGAGCATAGTAAAGTTCCTTGGCTTTGAGCAAATTTTCAAAAATTCATTAACAGGACTGCCGATTGGCGGCGGTAAGGGCGGCTCTGATTTCGACCCTAAGGGTAAATCTGACCGTGAGGTTATGGCATTCTGCCAGAGCTTTATGACTGAGCTTTATCGTCATATCGGAGCAGATACCGATGTTCCCGCAGGTGATATTGGTGTCGGCGGACGTGAAATCGGTTATATGTACGGACAGTATAAGAGAATTACAGGTCTCTATGAGGGTTGCCTCACAGGTAAAGCTTTAGAATACGGCGGTTCGCTTGTGCGTACAGAGGCTACTGGCTACGGCTTAGTATATCTTGTAGAAAAAATGCTTGAAAGTGCTGGTAAATCAATG
This sequence comes from Ruminiclostridium sp., assembly GCA_031549645.1. GTDB lineage: Bacteria > Bacillota > Clostridia > Oscillospirales > Ruminococcaceae > Ruminiclostridium_E. Next base: position 3,212 of record JAVBPL010000109.1, read on the forward strand.
GACGGTAAAACAGCAGTTATTTCGGGTTCGGGCAACGTTGCGATTTATGCAGCTGAAAAGGCACAGCAACTCGGTGCAAAGGTAGTTACAATGAGCGATTCTGACGGTTATATTTATGACAAGGACGGAATTGATGTTAAGATAGTAAAGGAAATCAAAGAGGTTAAGCGTGGCCGTATTAAGGATTATCTTGATTATAAGAAAAGCGCTGAATACTTCGAGGGTGGACTTGTGTGGTCGGTACCCTGCGATATCGCATTACCATGCGCAACTCAGAACGAGCTTCGTGAAGATGGTGCTGCACTTCTCGTTAAAAACGGTTGTATAGCAGTAGGCGAGGGTTCAAATATGTCAACTGAATTAAATGCCGTACATACACTTCAGAAAAACGGCGTGCTTTTCGCTCCTGGCAAGGCTTCAAACGCAGGTGGTGTAGCAGTTTCCGCAATCGAGATGGCACAAAACTCTGCACGTCTCAGCTGGACCTTTGAAGATGTTGATATGCGACTTAAGGCAATCATGCACAATATTTATAACAATATGTCAGAAGCCGCTGATTGTTACGGTGTAAAGGGCAACTTCGTGGCAGGCGCAAATATAGCAGGCTTTAAAAAGGTAGCAAATGCTATGCTTCACCAAGGTATCGTTTAATTGCTTTAAAAGAGGGGTAACCCTGATATCGAAAGGAATAGGTAAAATGACAAATACAATAACTGACACTAATTTAAAAAATGAGCACCTAGTATCAATGGGAAAGCCCATAACAGCGCCGGTTCTTATTCCCGTAGAGCATAAATCTTCACCGAGTGTGATTAATGAGCCATTTATGATAGGCTCGGAGACTTATAATGTTACCTGCGTCTCGTTCGGTTCGCCGCATGGTGTGGTCGTGGTAAAGGAATTAGAGAACACTGATGTCGAGGGAATTGGAATGAAGCTCGGTAGCCATGCTCTGTTTCCAGACGGCGCTAACATTGTTTTTATACAAATTATAGACAGAGAGCATATTAAGGCGAGAGTGTGGCAGCAGGACGGGGGCAAGGAAGTACCTAATACCAAGGAAGCCGTTTCGGTAGCCATGATAGCGGCCTTTATGCTAGGATATGTTAAGTCGCAGGTGAAGGTTTCGATGGGCGGGCAGGATTTTCAAATCAGTTGGAATTCATCTGACGAGAATGTATATTTAACAAGCAGATAAGAGGGACTATCAGTATGTATAGAATAGTAGCAAAAGAACAGCTTAATGAGTGGGTTATGCGAATGGATATAGAGGCCGTGCTCATTGCAAGGAAATGTCAGGCGGGGCAGTTTATTATCTTTCGGATAGATGAGCTAGGAGAACGGGTTCCGCTTACGATTGCCGATTACGACAGGGAAAAGGGAACAGTATCTATTATTTTCCAGAGAGTAGGCAATACCACCGAAATGCTTTGGAAAATGAACGAAGGGGATTATCTACTCGATTTTGCAGGACCTCTCGGTGTACCCACTCACCTCGACGGGTATAAAAGGGTTTGCGTAATTGGCGGAGGCGTAGGCTCTGCAATTGCGTATCCTGTTGCAAAAACGCTCTTTAACAAGGGGGTTTCGTTTGATGTTATTGCGGGCTTTAGAAACAAGGAGCTGGTTATTCTCGAGAAGGAGTTTAACGAGGTTTGCGATAATGTAACCATTACCACGGACGACGGCTCTTATGGCGAAAAGGGCTTTGTAACCACGAAGCTTGAAAGCCTTATAAAGCAGGGTGCAAACTACGATTTGGTTGTATCAATAGGTCCTATTCATATTATGAAGTTTGTTTGCAAGGTTACCGAGCCTTATGGCATAAAGACTTTCGTTTCGTTAAATCCGATAATGATTGACGGCACGGGAATGTGCGGCGGCTGTCGTGTAACTGTCGGCGGCAAAATCAA
>JAVBPL010000102.1:0-7302 GCA_031549645.1 Ruminiclostridium sp.
GCGGAGCGCGGTAGGGCGGCAGTTCAAGGGTGAAAGCCGAAGCTTCTCCTTTTAGCAGAGTTTTTGACAAGAAGCTGCTTGACAAAAATGTCATTGCAATCCCGGCTAAAATGGCGGCAGTCAGCACAAAGGCAGATCTGACCGAACCTCCCGCTCCGGCAAAAAAGATTGTCGCAATGGCAATGAGTGCGGGAAAGCGCCCGTTGCAGGGGATAAAGCTGTTCGTCAAGATTGCGATGAGCCGTTCACGTGGACTGTCAATGATTCGACAGCCAGTAACGCCAACAGCGTTGCAGCCTAGACCCATACACATTGTTAGCGCCTGTTTACCACAAGCGTTTGCTTTCTTGAAAAAACTGTCAAGATTAAAAGCAATTCTAGGAAGAAAGCCTAAATCCTCAAGTAAGGTAAATAAAGGGAAAAATATAGCCATTGGCGGCAGCATAACAGCGATTACCCAAGTTAATACATTAAAAACTCCGTCAATCAGAAGTGAATTCAGCCATTTAGGTAAAATCACTATAAATTCACGAATAATACAGCCAAGTTTGTTAAAAAATAATGTTAGCATAGCCGAGGGATAATTTGCTCCAACAATTGTAAGCCAAAATATAATTAAGAGAAACAACAGCATTATTGGAATTCCTGTTTTCTTACCAGTAATTAGCCTGTCAATTTTTCTATCTCGTTTTTGAAAACAGCGTTTATTATTTTTGACACATTCGTTTGCTATTCCTTCTGCGGTTATCACTATGTACGAAGCTAGTAGGTCTATATCTACATTATTGTCTGTAATATGTTCCGTTATATTATTATTAATTTCTACGTTTCTAACTAATTCTGTGTTGTTTTCTAAAAGCTTAATTGCTGTCCAGCGTTTATTTTTAATATCTACTTTTAATTTTTCAGTTACTTGTTGTATTTTTTGTTCAATTTCCTCACTATATTTCACCTTAAAAGCGGAATTGCTTGTCTTAAAATAGTAAACTGTATTTTTTAGTTTGTCATAGCTTTTTTTATTCTGGGCTGTCAAAGGTACCACAGGCACACCAAGTCTTGCGGATAACGCATCTATATCAATACAAACATCCATGCGTTCTGCTTCGTCCATCATATTTATGCAAGCAATTACATTCGGGGTTATTTCCAGTATTTGTAAAAGTAGATTTAAGTTTCTTTCAAGGCAGGTCGCATCACAAACTACAATTACTATATCAGAATTTTCAAAGCATATATAATCTCTTGCAATTACTTCCTCCTCAGAGTGAGACATTATCGAATATGTACCAGGCAAATCCACCACAGTATATTCTTTATCTTTATAACTAAACTTCCCTTCGGCTACATCTACTGTCTTCCCTGCCCAATTGCCAGTATGCTGTTTTTGGCTTGTTAATGTATTGAAAACGGTGCTTTTACCGACATTTGGATTTCCCGCAAGCAAAATAGTCTTGTTTTCACCGTTTTTGTTTATATTCATTCTGAGTTTACCTCTCACATTTTATTATTTACATTTTATGATTAACAGAGTGTTCAGGTGAATTTTGATGGTGTCAAATTAGTTACAGTTTTTATATATACGGCAATACCATATAAATCGCTAAAAATAAATAAGCGTATTTTTGTATTTTATGTACAAATGTGAATATATTGTGTTTTTCTATTGAAATAACACTATATTTAGTGTATAATAAGCTTGTGACGATATATATGAAGTATTTAGTTTTATATTTGGGAGGGGTTTATTTGGAAATTAACGTAAGAAATTTCATAATCAAGAACTATACTCCGTACGACGGAGATGAAGGCTTTTTAACAAAACCAACCGAAAGAACAGATAAATTATGGGACAAGCTCAAGGAGTACATGGCTATCGAGCGTGACAGAGGCGGAGTTTACGACATCGACGAGAAAACTATTGCCGAAATCAATTCTCATGAAGCTGGTTACATTGATAAAGAGCTTGAGTTAATAGTTGGACTTCAAACAGACGAGCCGCTAAAGAGAGCTATTATGCCGTTTGGCGGTATAAGGCTTGTTAAAACCTCCCTGGAATATTACGGTAAAGAGCTAGATGCAGATACTGAAAAGGTTTTCAAATATAGAAAAACACATAACGACGGCGTTTTTGATGCATACACAGACGAGATGAAAAAAGCCCGTCACAGCGGCATAATCACGGGATTACCTGATGCGTACGGCCGAGGAAGAATAATTGGGGATTACAGACGTGTCCCACTGTATGGTGTGGACTTTCTTATTGAAATGAAAAAAGCGGCTAAAAAGGCGTTAACACCTGACGTAATAGACGATGATATAATTAGAGAGCGTGAAGAGCTTTCTGAGCAAATCCGTTCATTAATAGAGCTTAAGGATATGGCGTTAAGATACGGTTTTGATATTTCAAAACCCGCTGGCAATACCCTCGAAGCCGTGCAATGGCTCTATTTCGGATACCTTGCTGCTGTAAAGGAGCAAAACGGTGCCGCTATGTCGCTAGGGCGTGTTTCCACCTTTCTGGATATATACTCAGAACAGGACTTAAAGAGTGGAAGATATACAGAGAACGAAATACAGGAGATTATAGATCACTTTATTATGAAGCTGAGAACCATCAGGTTTTTACGCACTCCGGCTTATGATGAACTCTTTTCAGGAGACCCGACATGGGTAACCGAAGCACTTGGTGGAATTTCTGTAAACGGACATCATATGGTTACGAAGATGTCCTTCAGATTTTTACACACATTAATTAATTTAGGTCCTGCACCAGAGCCTAATCTTACAGTTTTGTGGGACGAAAAGCTTCCAGAAGGCTTTAAAAAATACTGTAGTAAAATATCTATACTGACTTCTTCTATACAATACGAGAACGATGCGCTGATGCGAGAAAAGTTTGGCGATGATTACGGTATTGCATGCTGTGTTTCTGCAATGCGTATTGGGAAACAAATGCAGTTCTTCGGTGCAAGAGCAAATCTTCCGAAGGCACTGCTTTATGCCATAAACGGCGGCAAAGATGAACTCACTGGTGCACAGATTGGACCTGAATTTGCGCCGATTACTTCTGAAGCTCTGGATTTCGATGAGGTTGTGCGTAAGCTTGACCAGGTGCTCGAATGGTTTGCCAAGTTGTATATTAATACCCTTAACGTAATTCATTATATGCACGATAAATATTGTTATGAACGTATAGAAATGGCACTCCACGACGAAACTGTTTTCCGTACCACGGCTTGCGGTGTTGCAGGGTTATCGGTTGTAACAGACAGTCTTTCAGCGATTAAATATGCCGACGTTTACCCTATCAGGAATGAAAATGGACTAGCTGTTGATTATGAAATAGAGGGCGATTTCCCTAAATTCGGAAATAACGACAAGCGTGCAGATGAGCTTGCTGTTTGGATAATGCAGGAATTTATGAATAAGCTTTCTAAGCATAAGACATATAGAAAGTCGAAACCCACCGCTTCAATTCTTACTATTACCTCGAATGTTGTGTATGGTAAAAAGACAGGCTCAACTCCCGATGGTAGGATTAAGGGTCAGCCATTTGCTCCTGGTGCTAACCCTATGAGTGGTCGTGACACAAAGGGCTGTGTTGCTGCCATGAAATCCGTGGCGAAGCTACCTTACGATTATGCCGAAGACGGCATTTCATATACCTTCTCGATTATACCTTCAGCCTTAGGCTCAGAGCAAGCTGAACAAATAGATAATTTAACACAGCTTCTCGATGGTTATTTCAATGAATCTGGGCATCATATCAATGTTAATGTTTTAAATAAAGAGGTTCTTCTTGATGCCATGGAGCACCCCGAAAACCACCCACAGCTCACTATTCGTGTTTCGGGATATGCGGTAAACTTTATTAAGCTTTCTCGGGAGCAACAGCTTGATGTAATAAACAGAACATTTCATACGAGGTTTTAAGTATATATGGACGGTGTTATTGGACGCATTCATTCAGTAGAGACGTTTGGGGCGGTTGACGGTCCTGGTATACGATATGTTCTATTCTTACAGGGCTGTATGTTAAGGTGCCTTTATTGTCATAACCCCGACACTTGGGATTTGTCAAGCGGAAATGAAATATCCTCTATAGAAGTAATAGAGGATATAGAAAATTATCTCAGTTTTATCAAAAATGGAGGATTAACAGTCTCTGGTGGCGAACCCTTGTTGCAACCTGCATTTACTCTCGATTTAATCAGAGGCGCAAAGGAGATAGGGCTTCATACCGCAGTTGACACCGCAGGTTCTGTTCCATTATCTTCTACAAAAGAGATTGCAGATGAAGCCGATTTAATTTTACTCGATATAAAAACAGCCGATAGCTCACGGGTTCGTGAGCTTATCGGTCATTCTAATAATTCCGCTATAGAACTTCTGAAATATAGAGAGGAAATAAATAAACCAGTCTGGATAAGGCAGGTAGTAGTACCAGGCTTTACTCTTTATGATGAGCAATTTGAGATGCTCGCCAATTTAATCGCACCATATAAGTGTATTCAAAGAGTAGAGCTGCTCCCTTTTCACAAGCTGGGTGAATTCAAATGGCAAAACCTAGGTTTTAATTACAAGCTTGCCGACACCGAACCTCCATCTGAATATGAAATGGAGCACGCCGCCAATATTCTACGAAATCATAAGTTGAATATTTTTATTAGATAAAGGCTTATGTATTGTTAATAAAATACTCTTCAATTCGTTTTCCTGCATTTTCTCTTAAATTCATATAGTAAAAGCAATAATCATAACTGTGAAAAACGTTAAGCGGCGGTTGTGTAAAACATTCCTTGGTACTTACAGAGCTGCATTCCAATACGCCTCTCGTAGGATTAATCCTTGCATCGGCAAAATTATTGCGTTTTTCCAGCTTACCCCCACCTGTTATAAGTGAACCTAAATTCATCTCGACGCTAGCGTATTCGTCGCTCCTTTTCCAGTTAAGCGGGTTAATCACAAGCGTATTTTCAAGTAACACCACAGAATTCGTTTTGGGTACTGGCTCGTCTGTATTATATGAAATTATCACTCCCGTATCAAGCTCGCCCTCTGCGAATTTGAGATGGGGGTATTTTTTAAGCTCATCTGATGTAACGCCAAAGCCTATTACATAAGCAGCCACCATTCTTTTATATACATCGGGATTACGTTTCATATAGCCAAATAATAGTTCCTTCATTACAATAGAACCCTGTGAATGAGATGCCAATATAAAAGGTCTGCCATTATTAATATTCTCAAAGTAATATTCTAAAGCAGCCTCAGCATCTACCTTAGGTGTGTGACTAATGCACCCTCTTACCCCCTCGTAATCAAGTGACATAATATGAGGAGGATTTGCTTGCCTGTAATAAGGTGCATATATATTACAATGTGGGAAAAATACCGAGCCTTGCACCGAAAAGACTGTTAATGCATTGTTTCGCATTATCTTGTTATCAATTTCACAAAATATCTCGTTCTCTCTACCATACCACGAGGACGGATACAAGTAAAACACATCAACTGCTTTATCGCAGTTCGAACTTATATAAAGCCAATTGTTATCATCGCTGTAGTCTGTCGGTACAGCTTTATCTCCATAATTCATTATTACACCTCTTAATTTTTATCTACATTAGCATAGCATTATATGCTTAAAAAGTCAATTGACAAATTGTTAACACTAATCATATATTGTATTTTAAATATTATTTATCGTTTTACGATATTTTTATATTGACAAATAAATATTGGCATGATATAATGTCATTATTACGAGAAAGGTCTTGATATTATGAATAAGCAGTTTTTAAGAATTAGCACACCCTCATCGCTTAATTTATCATTGATACTTACAGGCATACTATTTACATCGCTAGTTTTGTCTTGTTTCCTTGCACCTTATGCAATTAACATTTATGACACCGTTAAGGTCGTTAATCTGGGACTAGACAGCATTTACAATATTCTGCTCGTTGTGTTTTATTTTGCAGTATTTTTTGCAATTATTGCACTTTTTACATTATTTAAAATGTTAATAAATATAAAGGAAAAGAGTATTTTCATAAAGCAAAATACAAGCTTTCTGCGGATTATTTCATACTGCTGTTTTGCAGAAGGAATTATATTTTTACTCTTTGGTTTTTGCCGTCCTTTAGGCTTTGTCGTTGCAATCGCCGCATTATTCTTTGGATTAATACTCAGAGCCATGAAAAATATATTTGCAAAAGCCGTTGAAATCAAAGAAGAAAACGATTATATTATATAGAAAGGTTGAATTATGCCAATTATTATTAATCTTGATGTAATCATGGCAAAGCGTAAAATTTCCTCAAATGAGCTTGCCGAAAAAATTGACATTACTCCTACTAATTTATCCATATTAAAAACAGGAAAGGCTAAAGCAATTCGATTTTCTACTCTTGAAAAGCTTTGCGAGGTATTAAAATGCCAGCCCTCAGACATAATCGAATATAGAAATGGTGATAAAAATGAATAACGATAATACAAAAAACAGCAATTTATTTAAGCTTTTTTTCGCATATTTCAGTTTTTTATTGGGATATCAGGTTATACAGATTTTTAATTACAGCTTTGGCTCTCTTCATTCACTCTTTTTGGTTTTAAGCTTTGGTGTTTGCGGATTTTTATTTTTGACATATTCAGGTATCAAATTTAGGAAAATGCACTATATACTGCTTTGCCTTGCGTTTTTCTTCAGCTCGGTGTTTTTGCTCTATTCAAACATGCTTATAAGATTTTTTGCACTTTGCTATTCAATGCTATTAATAATTTACGTCTTTTTTCTTACAACAAATGATATTAAGCTCTTTTCGAGCAACTTTGTTAAAAATTTTATTTATGCCTCGGTTATAATACCTTGCAGTGGTATGGGCGATGCACCTAGCGCCATTAGCTCTAGTATTAAGAGAAACGGAAAGGGCAAAAATCTGCTTCATACCCTGCTTGGTCTTGTAATAACTATACCTATAACTGCGATAATAATTTTACTTCTTAAAAGTGCTGATAATGAATTCGGGATTTTACTTAATAACATTCTCGGAGACTTACCCGAAACGCTTTTTATGTTTATTATTAAAACAACGATTGGTATTCCCGTGGCATTATATTTATTCGGAGCTGTTTCAGCTAATTTAAAGAAAAAGCATACAATTACGGAAATAAATCTCAATAATTATCGATTAATTCCTAAGTACACAATTTATGCCGCCCTTTCGCCTATATGCTTTATATACATTGTATTTTTCTTCAGTCAGCTAAATTATTATATTTCAGCATTTCAAAATATTG
>JAVBPL010000160.1:0-8274 GCA_031549645.1 Ruminiclostridium sp.
AACAAAATAAGCAGGGCTCTATTTTTGATTTGACATTATATACTTATATATGTTAGAATTGTTTTAAGAGGTGTTAGAAATGTTAAGAAATATGGCTTCAATTTACATTTTGCATGAAGATAAAGTATTACTGCTTTACAGAATTGGCTCAAAGGTTGTCGCTCCTTCATGGTGCGGAATTGGCGGTCATTTTGAAAAAGATGAGTTGAACGACGCTAGAGCCTGTGTTTTGCGGGAATTATATGAAGAAACAGGAATATGTGAAACAGATATTAATAATTTATCTTTACGTTATATAACCCTTCGCTTAAAAAATAACGAAATCAGACAAAATTATTACTTTTTCACAGAACTCAAAAATAAACCCCAAAGTGAATATTTATGCAACGAGGGTATACTTGAATGGGTTAGTAAAGATAGATTACTCGAGAGGGATATGCCGTTTTCGGCAAAGCCATGCTTAAAACACTTTCTCGAAATAGGGCAGTATACAGACACCATATATGCGGGGATTGCGACAGAAAATGGCGTTGATTTAACAGAATTAAGGGAGTTTTAATTTATGAATGCTAGAGAGTTATATAGCCACTTAGAAAGAGACTTTCCAGTTGATATTTGTGACGATAACTGGAGTTAGATAGGTAATACAGAATACATCACCGAACAGTATAAAAAGCGTTATATGGGTTTAGTTACTGATAACACCTGCGAAATCGATTATGTATATTATTCAACCGAAAAATTCGCCTGTATTAAAATGGTCGAGTATTTTAGTAAACTGGCAGTAAATGCTGAATTTGTGCACGGTATGCCATGTTTTGATGATATGTAAGGAAAAAATATGATAATTAGTGCCTCAAGACGAACGGATATACCTGCGTTTTATTCTGATTGGTTTTTTAACAGACTTAAAGCGGGATATGTTATAACAAGAAACCCTATGAATTTTTCGCAGGTAAGAAGGGTAGAGCTCACACCAGATTTAGTGGACTGTATTGTTTTCTGGACAAAAAATCCAGCTAATATACTTCCTAAGCTTAAATCAATAGACGAAATGGGGTATAAATACTATTTTCAGTTCACTTTAACTCCTTATGACAACACTATTGAAAAAAATTTATGCAATAAAAAAGACATTATCAACACATTCATTGATTTATCGAAATTAATTGGTCGTGAAAAGGTGATTTGGCGATATGACCCAATAATTTTAAACGATAATTTATCAGTTAATTTTCATTTTAAAATGTTTGATATTATGTGTAAACGTTTACACAAATATACTAATATATGTATTATAAGTTTTGTAGATATATACACCAAGTTAAATGAGCCATTAAAGAAAGGCATTATAAGAGAGATAGCAGATGCAGAAAAGCTGATTATAGCTGAAGGCTTTTCAAAAATAGCCAAGGAGCATAATATCCAGCTTAAGACTTGTTCTGAGGAGATTTCATTTTTACAGCTTGATATTAAACCATCAATCTGTATTGATAAAAATTTAATCGAACAGATAATCGGCAAAGAAATAAATTATAAAAAAGACAAAAACCAAAGAAAAGCCTGTGGCTGTATTCAAAGTATTGATATTGGAAAATACAACACATGCTTAAATGGCTGCATATACTGCTACGCAAATTATAGCGAAAACTCAATAATCACTAATAACAAAAAATACGATGTCAATTCAGAAATACTTGCTGATAACATCAATATATGATATACTATTAATAACCCATTCCCTCAATTGCGTATAATTTTGATTATACGCAATTGAGGATATTGATTGTATTGATTGTGAGGTAATTACAGTGAAAGATCAAGCTTATAAAATTGGTGCCCCCCCATATGTTCGTGAATTCCTTGATTATATGTCTACTATCAAGGGACGTTCTAAAAATACAATAAACAGTTATTACGAAGATATAAAGCTCTTTTTGCGTTTTTTAAAAATGAAAAATAAACTCGTAGATAAGGATACAAGCTTTGAGGATATTGAAGTATTCGATTTTCCTGAGGAGTATGTAAAAAAAGTTTCTCTGTATGATGCGCTGGAATTTTTGCATTTTATGGCTGATGAACGTAATAATGTATCTAAGGCGCGTGCAAGACGTGCAGTAGCATTACGACAGTTTTTTGAATACCTCACCGATAATAAACTGTGGTTTAGTATAAGCCCGCTTCAAAAACTCAAGCTTCCCTCTGCTAAAAAGGCTTTGCCAAAGCATCTGACAGTTGAACAATCAATTACCGTGCTTTCAGATGCAGCAAAGCTTGTCAAAAGCGCTGAAAGTGAGAATAAATCAGATATAACTAACTTTTTTGCTGCAAGAGATTACTGCATTTTAACACTATTTTTAAACTGCGGTATGAGACTAAGCGAGCTTGTTGGACTCAATGTAAGCGATTACAAGATTACTAAGGATTTGAATTCTGATACCGAAATCAGTACCTTAAAGGTAACTGGTAAAGGTAGTAAGGAAAGACTTATTTACTTAAATAACGCTTGTGTTGAGGCTTATAATATCTATATAAAGTGGCGTGAGCGTTTATCTGAAGCTAATAAAATACTAAAACACGAAAAGGCTCTGTTCCTAAGTATGCAGTATAAGCGAATCTCAAATCGGCGTGTACAGCAAATTGTTGAAAATTTACTAAAGAAAAACAATCTGGACGGAATGGGTATATCAGTACATAAGCTAAGACATACAGCAGCAACGTTGATGTATCAAAACGGTGTTGATGTACGGATCTTAAAAGAAATCCTAGGGCATGAAAATCTTGATACCACGCAAATTTACACTCATGTTGCAAACGAGCAAATAAAAAAGGCTATGGATAAAAACCCATTAGCCGATTTGAGTAGCATTGATAAAAAATAGCCTATTTATTTATAGCCTCTTTCTTAAAATCGAGTGTTTAGGAAACCCGTTTTCACTCTCAAAATAGATGGTTTCGTTTGCGTGATTTGCGATTTCAACATCTTCCATTTTTGAATTTTTCATAGACTTAAATACTAGCTTTACGGGCTTTTCCCCGGGGGCTAGTATTTCTATATCGTCGTTTACAGTGAAGTAATTTCTCTGCACTATTTCGATATATTTTCCATCATAACCGTTAACAACACCTATGAAATCACGGTCTCTTACATAACCGCTGCTTTTGTAATACTGGCAATCGTTGGGGTGCCCGTAAAAAAAACCAGTGGAGTAAGGTCTGTGACTGACATTATTGACCTCGTCCTTAATCCAGTCCTCTATAGATTCGTCGCTCAACAGCTTGTCGATAGCGTTTCTGTATGCGTTAACAACAACAGCCACATAATATGCAGATTTAGCACGTCCCTCTATTTTTAAGCTCGTTACACCTGCATCTCTTAAATCTTTTAAATGCTCTATCATACATAAATCCTTGGCATTTAGTATGTACGAGCTATTTTCATCTTCAGTTATTTCAAAATGAAGATCAGGTCGTTTTTCTTAGGTTAGATAATAACCCCACCAGCACGGCTGCGCACACTCTCCCCTGTTTGCATCTCGGTTTACCAAATAGCTTGAAAGCAAGCAGCGCCCCGAAAACGAAACACACATTGCACCATGAACAAAAACCTCAAGCTCCATTTTGGGTGAAATCTTGCTTTTGAGTTTCTTTATTTCTTCAAGGCTTACTTCACGGGCAAGTACTACACGCGAGGCACCAAGCTCCTCAAGTGCGTTAACAGCGGCGTAATTTACAACACCCACCTGCGTTGACATGTGGATATCTAAGCTCGGAGCATATTTTTTAACAGCGGCTAAAACACCGAAATCTGCGACAATTACAGCATCAATTCCAGTTTTTTCAACATCAGCGATAAACTGGGGAAATCCATCGGCTTCATCGTTTGTCGGAACTGTGTTACAGGTTAAATAGACCTTAACGTTATGCTGATGGGCGAAGCTTACTGCTTCAAATAGCTCTTCAAGCGTAAAGTTTTTAGGAGATGCTCGCATTCCAAAAGCATTAGTTCCTATATAAACTGCATCGGCACCAAATAGTACTGCTGATTTTAGGCATTCCATATCCCCTGCCGGAGCTAATAATTCAAGCATTTAGCGTATGCCCTTTCTACTCGGTGATGTTTGCAAGCTGCAAATTCTTCTCATGCTCTGTTATAGTTTTTGCGTAATATATTTCCTGCGTTTCAATATTTGCACAGAAGTAAAGATAATCTGTCTTTGGTGCATTGAGAACCGCTTCTATTGCTGTCATTCCAGGATTGCAAATAGGTCCAGGGGGTAAACCTGCACTTTTATATGTGTCATACGCATCTTTAATAGGTGTATAAATTCCACTGTTCTTCGATGTAATAAATGGCTTTATAGTTTCATTTCCGTATTTTGTGGTTACATCGGACTGTAAATATGGATAATCACTGCTATTATTAAGTCTATTGAGGAAAACCGATGCTACAAGCCGCATATCCTCTTGGGTGCCAGCCTCGGCTTGGACCATAGAAGCAAGCGTTATCAGTTCATCAAGAGTAAAGCCCATTTCATTGGTTTTTTTATAGATTTCCTTTGTTATCTTGGAGTTGAAGTTCGAGTATATTTTATTTGCTACGGTTTTTGCTTCGGTATTAGTATCCATATCAGGATTTTCTGAAAGCTCATTTATAACATAGAATTCATAGGTGTCTGGGAATAAATATCCCTCAAGCTGATAAAATTTCATCGAGCTTGCCAAAACCCTTTTCTCAAAATTGTAATTATTTTGCTTGTTCTTATAAAAATACTCGAAATCACTGGCACGGCAAACAAGATTTTCCTCAAGCAGCTCACCGATTTCCTTTGCCGTCATACCCTCTCGTATTCTAACCTGAACAGTTTCCTGCTTTCTGTCAATTGTTTGGAGTCTATCAATAATATGGCTATATGACATAGATGAGTCAAATGTGAACATACCGCTTAAATATTTACCGTCTGAACCGCTGAGACCAGAGTAGAACACGAAAAATTCTTGTAAATCGATTATCCCCTTATTATGAAGTATCTTTGCGATTTCCTTAGTAGTCGCATATTCAGGTATTTCAATTTCAATTTCAAACTCATTTTTAACAATACCTGTAAAATCAAGCGCAGCTCTTATTGTATAATATCCAAGAAAGGCAGATATTGATATTATGAAAATAACAAGCAGAACACTGCCGAAAACATGGGCAAAGGTTCTTTTCGCCTCACGCCTTTTCATCAATTCTTGCTTCTTTTTCTTAATAAGCTCACGTTCACGCTGTTTTCTTGTATTGTCTCTTTTTTTATCTATATCGCTAAATATATCTATTTCAGGAACAAAAGGTTCATCGTTTATACCTGCGGCATCAATAATCGCAGTTTTATCTAAATTGGAGGAATTATCGATACTTCCATTAGGTTTCTTTTCATAAAAAGATGCAAGTGTAGCATCAACCTTCATATCGTCATCTTCGTCAGTTATGATGTTACTTAATATATCTTCCGTTGTTCCGTTCTTTTGTTCTTCGTTCATAAATCGTACCTAAACCTCGGTTAAAATTAAATTTACACTTATATCATGCTCGTCGACAGGAAAATCAATTACAAATTGTTCATAACAAAGTGCTATACTTATACCGTCATAATTCTTTAAAAACCTATCGTAGAAGCCTTTGCCGTAGCCTATACGAAAACCCGATGTGTTACAAGCAAGCGTAGGCACAATGCATACAGAGTTCTTAAAATTTTCATGCAATAGCTTTTTACAGCCAGAAATAGGCTCTAAAACATTAAAATACCCTTGCTTTAAATCATCAAAGCTATTAATAATATAAAAATGTATATGGTCTCCTATTACTCTTGGTACAGCAACGCATTTTGAGACTTCAAGGCAATGCTTAATTAATACATGAGTATCAATTTCGTTTTCCATTGAAACATATGTCAGTACTATTTCAGAGTTAATAAACTCGTCTCTACTTAACAGCTTGCTTAAAATTCTCGTGTCGTAATCGGTGCAGGCTCTTTTGTCAGCCAGAAGCTTCTTCCTATAATTACTTTTGGTTAAAAACTGCATTGTATAGCCGAATAAATCTTGTCACTTGCTTCCTTGCCGCAGAGCTGTTCTGCCAGAGTGAGTGCAAATTCGGTTGAAACCCCTGCACCTCTTGCTGTTATAAACTTTCCGTCTACCACAACATAATCATCACTGATGATAGCACCGTCAAGGTACTTTTCAAACCCTGGGTAGCAGGTTGCCTTTTTCCCTTTTAATAAGCCCTTAAGCCCTAAAGCAGAGGGGGCAGCACATATTGCACCTATAAATATATTGTTTTCTACACAAAAGTCAATAGCGGCTGAAACAAAGGTGCTCTCGCGGAGTGCATCAGTTCCCTTTTTTCCACCTGGGAGTATAATCATTTCGAGCTTGCTATCAAGAACCGCTTCACTTTCGGAGATATCGGCTTCAACGGTAATTCCGTTTGCACCAGTCAGCGTCATTCCATTAACACCCACTATTTTTACCTCTTTACCGAGTCGTCTTAATAAATCGACTGGGGTAATTGCTTCAATCTCTTCAAAACCGTTTGCAAAAAATGAGTAAATCATTATAATATCCTCTAATTCTTTAATGTAGCTGTAAATTTTTCTTCAAGAAAAATAGGTTTATATGAAAGCTTTGATTTTCTGAGGCTTTCAGAGCCTAAATCCTCTTCTCGATTAATATAAATATAGCCCTGACATTCACGTCTCACAAACTCATAATTTATCGCAGGATATGCGCCTTGAATATCAGAAAAAGCTTTTTCAACATGAACAACAAAGGTATTACTGCTAAGCCTTTCTCCGAATGTAAAAGCAACAACCCTTCCATCTATTTTAAGGCATCCACCGACAAAACCAAGCTCAAAATAATGCTCAAAGCCACAACAAACAGCACAAGCTTCCTTGCTTTTACTTTCATCAAGCTCACATTCATTAATGCGGCACCATTCGTGGCTCATCTTTTTACAATCATCGATATTGCCTCTATTAATCTGCTCATAAGTCCAATTATTTTCATTGAAGCGATTAATATGGTTGCGTTTGGAATGTAGCTTCTTACCCTTTAACGTGGATAAATCCTCGAAGTTATAAACATAATCATACATATCACGGTTGGTGTCAAATTCAAAGCTATTACCGTAATTATCCTTTAACCACTCCATTGAAGCCTTGTTCATGGTTATAAAATGAAACGGTTTGCTGTTCGACTTGCAATATTCTGTAAGCTGTGAGATAGCTTCCTTTAAGTCTCCCCTGCCTGCTGGGAAAAAGAAACCCGTATTATTTTTTACAAAGTAAAAGTCCTTATATCTTGCAATTTGCATATCATAAGCTTTTTGCCAAATGAAATTATTTCCAAAGCTATATTCACAGTTGCGATAATCTGAGTATGACAATAATTCTTCAGCCCAAGGCTTATCGCTTAGTTCAATTTTTTTAAACTCTAGCATTACAATACTTCCATATATTTGAATTTCCGTTTAACTATCTATAAAAGGCATAATTAACCAGCTTATAATATTTTATCATAAAACAAGTAAGCCGTCAAGTAATATAAATTGACAAAAGCAGACTCAAGAGTTATAATAATGTAAAACGATTACATAGTAAGGAGAAAATAGAATGAAGCTACTTTTCAATAACAAATGGTACTTTAGGAAAATGGACATCGCTAGTACATACGAAGAAGCGTTTCAAGATAAAAACGCATGGCTCCCTGTATCAATACCGCACGACTGGCTTATTCATAACGTTAATGCTCTATACGAAACTGGTACTGGATGGTATAAAAAAGAATTCGTAGTTGATGATACCGAATTATCGTACTCACTGTACTTTGAGGGCGTGTATATGAATTCAACAGTTTATATAAACGATATGAAGGCTTTCGAGTGGAAATATGGTTATTCGTCATTTGAAGTAGATATGAACAAATACTTAAAATGCGGTGTAAATACTGTTGTAGTTGAGGTTAAGCATCAAGCTCCAAACACCAGATGGTATTCGGGCGCGGGTATTTTTAGAAATGTATATTTATATAAAAGAAAAATGCAGTACATTAAAACTAACAGCGTATATTTTTCAGCAAATAAATGTGAAAATGGTTGGGATGTCGAAATTTCTGCCGAAATAGTAAAAGGGAATAATGACTTAGAGCTAATTAGCACCTTATACGACAACAAAAATAACATTCAACTGAGTATCAAGGGTTCAGATAAAGCTAATATATCATCTCCGA
>JAVBPL010000136.1:0-33337 GCA_031549645.1 Ruminiclostridium sp.
TCTGCACCGAGAACATCAATTGCAAGGTCAAATTTTCTGGTTACAAGCTTGTTATAATGATATGCTATATCCGGAACAATATATGTCGGAAAGCCGTTCGAACGCATTAAAACAATGTCCTTCTCACAGCCGAAATCGGTAGCCTTGAACCAAACCGCACCATCGGCTTCATAGGTATGCCCACGTTCCTTTAACAGCCCAATTATCTCGTTTGTCGAATTGTTTTCGTGAAGTGTACTCTCCCTAAACCATGTATCGTATTTTATCCTATACTTAAGTAAATCCGTTTCAAGCGTTTTGATATTGAGCGGTAATGCATAATTTACAAGCTCTTCTCTGCGTTCCTCCTCGGACAAAGCTAAAAGCTTGTCGCCGTTTAGCTTAATGTAATTTTTTACATGCTCGATGATATCCTCACCGTGATAAGAGTCCTCAGGCATTTCAAGTTGCTCGCCGAATTCCTGTCTGTATCTGTAATCAAGGCTTAAGCCAAGCTTATTAACCTGATTTCCTGCATCATTTACGTAAAATTCGCGTTCAACATAATAACCCGCATATTCAAGAATAGATGCAATCCCGTCTCCGAGTGCTCCCCCTCGTGCATTTCCGATATGCATAGGGCCTGTCGGATTTGCCGAAACAAACTCTACCAGTATTCTTTTACCTTCGCCTAAATTCGTTTTGCCATAATCGTCTTTTAAGTCAATTACAGAGTTAACCGAGTTTTTATACCAGGCATCTCCAAGGAAAAAGTTTATAAATCCAGGACCTGCAACCTCAACCTTTTGAAATGACGTGCCGTCTAAAAAAACACTTTCGCAAATCATGGTTCCTAATAAACGTGGGTTTTGCTTTAATTCTTTTGCCGAAACAAGTGCCACGTTACAGGAAAAATCTCCATGTGATACATCATTTGGGGTTTCCACTATAAACTGCGGAAGTGGAACAGCTGGTATTTTTTCGTCTGCTACAAGCCGACCTAAAGCTGATAAAATTATTTCCTTTATCTCGTTTTTTGCTTCCTCTTGCATGTTAATTAAATTCATTTACTTAAAATTTCTCCTTTACAGAAATATACATCTCATTTTCAGACATAAAGCTTGAGTTTATGTCAATTGTGTATTTTAAATATAAGTCACCGCCGAATTCATCTATATCGCTTTTTATTTCGTCTGCGGTTATTCCAATCATAAAGTCACCGTATGGTGTGCCGTAATGACAATGATGCTTTCTTCCTTTTTCAATTATAAGGTTGCTGTTTGCGTTTCCGACACGATTTAACGAAACCATGCTGTTCCCTGTCACATCAAGTATAACTCTGTTTCCGTCGAAACCCGTAGCTTCGCTCTCGTCATAAATAATTTTGTATTTATCCTTTTCCTTACCTCGTAAAAGCTTGCCAAATGTGAAAAGCTCTGTTGTATCCTTTTCGTCATCTGCAAACTGCGTGCTTTTTATATCAATATAAACTTCTTTTTCCATATTTGCCATATAAAATCACCATTTCCTTTGATTTAGCTTCTGTTGTCAGAAGCGGTCTCCAATATTGTTTCAAGCATCTCCTGATATGAATATCCGCTTTCTTTTAAGAGAAGGGGGGCAATATTCGCTTCTGTAAAGCCAAACAAATTACTTATTTTTGAACAGTATAATGTATCGTTATATAATTTAAAACTAAATTTAGCAAAATTTTTACATCCAAAAGCCTTAAAAGCAAGCTTCGCCCAAGAAACAATATTATCCTTTACCGCACTTTCAATATCAGCGACTGTAATATACGATTTTCTATTAATATACTTTGAATTGTTTTTTTCGACAAATGGACAAATTTCGGCTATTTTAGTGGCTTCAAGACTATAATCGTTCCCGAAAACTATACATTCGAGCTCTCGCCCTAAAATGGCTTCTTCAATAATAATTTTATGATGGTGAGAAAACGCTGTTTTAATTGCCGCCTTTAGCTCCTCGCTATCCCGAACAAGACTAGCACCTATTGCCTGACTGCAGCTTGCGGCTTTTACATATAACGGAAACCGAAAATCCTCCAGTATATCCTCAACATAATAATCAAGCTCGGTGAGCTGTACTCTTTCCATGTAGTAATATCTGGGGGTTCTTATTCCAAGGCGGTTTAACATTAGATGAGTTAAAATTTTATCCGAGCAAAGTACCGAAGCTTCATAATCACTTCCGACAAAAGGGATACCTGAAAGCTTGCAAAGTGACTGTATCTTACCGCTTTCGCCATATTTTCCATGTAATAACGAAAAAACTAAATCTATGCGTTGTAAGGAAAAATTGCCATCATCTATTATCTTAATAATTCCCTTATGAATGGGGTCTGGACTGATTACCGCTGAACAGCAATCGGAGTTTGCTTCCCATGTCCCGTCAAGAATTTCCGAAATATCACCAGGGAAAAATAACCAGCGTCCTACTCTAGTGATACCAATAGGCACTATATCATACTGCTCCCTTGGTAATGCGTTTATTACCGAATATGCAGATTGTAACGAAGTGGAATAATCCTTTGAAGCTCCTCCGAACAAAATAGCTATACGTTTCTTTGCCATATAAATCACCATTTCCTACTTTTTTATTCCACACTATATTTAGTTGTTACATTATATCATGGAATACCAAATTTTGCAAGTTTTTAAGGTCTATGTAAATTCAATCATAAAGACAGGACAGTTAACATAATATTACAAGAAGGATTTAACTTAAATAAAATAATCGGCTCATAAAATTCAGGAAGGAATATATATGAAATGTTAGAATTTTTACCAGAGGGAGAGCTTTTTTGCAGAGAGGACAACAAACTGTATATAAGCACACGAAAATCACTCGATGAATGTATTCTTCTTAATAGGACAATCGAGGCTCCCTGCGTTGTTTGCGATAATCAACATAACTTGATTGTTGATTTTGGCTTTATGAAGGGTGTAATCCCCCGAAATGAGGGTGCAATTGGAATAGACGACGGTTCAACTCGTGATATTGCGTTAATCTCACGGGTAAATAAACCTATTTCGTTTAAGGTCACCGGATTTACCAAGGATAGCTTTGGTAGAGAAATAGCCATTCTTTCTAGAAAAGCCGCACAGCTTGAATGTATCGAAAGATATATAAATCTACTTCGGAATGGTGATGTTATTAAGGTTAAGATAACGCACCTTGAGCAGTTCGGTGCGTTTGTTGATATTGGCTGCGGTATTCCCTCACTAATTCCTATCGATGCAATATCAGTTTCCAGAATTTCACACCCTGCCGACAGATTTTACATAGGTCAAAATATACTAGCAGTAGTAAAATCCAGAGAGGATAATAAACTCACCTTATCTCATAAAGAGCTGCTCGGTACTTGGGAGGAAAATTCAAGACTGTTCTCGGTTGGTGAGACGGTTGCTGGAATTGTACGTTCTATCGAAAGCTATGGCATTTTTATAGAGCTTACTCCTAATCTTGCAGGTCTTGCTGAAATAAAGGATAACGTTCATATAAATCAGCAAACAAGCGTTTACATCAAGGCTATTATACCCGAAAAAATGAAAATAAAACTTATAATAGTCGATATAAGCGACCAAGACTATATAAATCACACATATGACTATTACATAAAGAGCGGTCATATTGATGAATGGGTGTATTCAACAGATAAAGCAGATAAGCTTATTTCTTCTATATTTTACCCGTGATTTTCTTCCTATACTCAAGCGCAGCCTGTTCTAGCTTATTATCGCCGTATTCATAATAAATTCTATCCTTAAGAATATCGGGTAAATATTGCTGTTCTACCCAGTGATTTTTATAACTGTGGCTGTATTTATACTCTGTACCATGTCCTAGCGTTGCCGAACCCTCATAATGTGAGTCCTTGAGATGCACGGGTATATCGCCTATGTTACCATTTTCGATATCGTTAATTGCACTGTCTATGGCACAGATTGCAGAATTTGACTTTGGCGAGGTGCATAACAGAATAACCGCCTCGGCAAGAGGTATCCGAGCTTCAGGAAAGCCTAATTGTAACGCACTATCTACACATGACTTTACGATGGAAACAGCGTTCGGAAAGGCTAATCCGATATCCTCAGCGGCAATCACAAGCAGCCTTCGGCAGATGCTAGGCAAATCTCCAGCAAGCACCAGGCGAGCAAGATAGTGGAGCGAGGCGTTTTCGTCACTACCCCGTATTGACTTTTGAAATGCCGAAAGTATATCATAATGAAAATCCCCGTCACGGTCGTATTTCATTGAGCTTTTCTGGCTTAATTCAGTTGCCAGAGCCTTTGTTATATGACCGTTTTCTGATGAAAGCGCACATAATTCCACGGTATTTAAGCTTTTTCGTACATCTCCACCGCATCCGTATGAAATAATCTTAAATATTTCATCTTTTTCTTCAAATGTGAACGTTTGATTATACATTTCACTCGCCAGCATAAAGCCTCTTTCAAGTGCTGGAATAAGGTCATCAGCTTTAATAGGCTTAAATTCAAAAACCGTGCAACGAGAAAGTATAGCATTGTAGATATAGAAGTATGGATTTTCAGTTGTTGATGCAATTAGCGTTATATCGCCGTTTTCGATGTACTCAAGCAGGCTTTGCTGTTGCTTTTTATTTAGGTACTGTATCTCATCAAGATAAAGTAGAATGCCATTATTCCCCATCAAAGTGCCTATTCCAGCTATTACCTGCTTAATGTCAGATATATTAGCCTGTGTGCCGTTCAGCTTATGAAGCGTCATATGCGTTTGCTCTGCTATGATATTTGCGATTGTGGTTTTTCCTATTCCGGATGGACCATAAAATATCATGTTAGGGATAGTCCCTGATTCGATTATTCTACGCAACACCTTGTTTTCACCGATTAAGTGGGTTTGCCCTACTATTTCATCAAGACTTCTTGGGCGTATTTTATCTGCTAAAGGCATAATAATCCTTTCTAATAAAGCTTTGCCGACCTAGCCTTATGCGTTAGGTCGGCAACTTAATTAAAGCATTGCAGCACTCTTTACATTATATTTTTGAAGTAAATTCTTTATCTTCATGTGTGGGTCAATAACCTTACTAGTTGAAACATCGTGGTTCAATGCCGCTATTAGATATGCAATGTACTTCGATATATCAACATCGACGTACCAATCTCTTTGAAGAAGCTCGGGGGTTCTGTATGTAAGATTTGTTCCGAATACATAATCTATAACGCCGTCCTTACTTGCCTTGTCAAATCTGTCAAGCCCGCCTGTGAAAAGCGGATAAGTTGCATACGCGAGAATTCTTCTTGCCTTACGCTTTTTAAGCTCGTATGCAATGTCAAGCATTGAGTCACCTGACGAGATTATATCATCTGAAATAAAGACATCTTTACCCTCAACCGAGTTACCCAAATACTCATGAGCCACTATCGGATTGCGTCCGTTGATAATCAAGGAATAGTCACGTCTTTTATAAAACATTCCTAAATCCACTCCAAGAACAGAGGCATAATACATATTACGGTTCATGGCACCCTCGTCGGGGCTCACAACCATGAAATGCTCTTTATCAATCCGTAAATCCTCAATTTCCGAGAATACAGCTTTTAACACCTGATATGATGGTATTATATTGTCAAAGCCCATTAAAGGGATTGCGTTGCAAACACGAGAATCGTGTGCATCAAAGGTAATAATGTTCTCAACACCCATGTTTTGGAGCTCTTGGAGTGCAACGGCACAGTCAAGCGACTCTCTGTAATTTCTGCGGTGCTGTCTGCCGCCGAAAAGTATCGGCATTATAACATTAATTCTATGTGCTTTACCGCTTGTTGCCTGAATAATACGTTTTAAATCCTGAAAGTGGTCGTCGGGTGACATATGGTTAGTTTCGCCGAAAAGCTGATATGTTTTTGAATAATTCCCGACATCTACTATAATAAACAAGTCATCGCCTCTGATAGAGCTTCTAATCAGACCTTTTCCGTCTCCTGATGAAAACCTCGGACATTCGCTGTTTATAATAAAGCTATCAGTTTTATATCCGCTATTGCTCCACCACTCAACCAAATAATTATTAATTTTATCGCCAAGCTCAATCGCACCCTCTAATGGTATTAAGCCTAAAGGTGCAACCTGCTCATTTCTGCTAAGTATAAGTCCACTTGCTTTTGTGGTCATGTTTTTTCCCCTTTTATTTATAATAACGTAACCTCTTGAGAAACAGCAATGCCGTTTCGGTTATTAAGCTGGAATAGCTTAATAAATTAATAATAGAGCGGATACCTATCACAAATTTCTGTCACCATTGCTCTTATCTTGTTTCCACTGTTGTCAAAATCCTTAGCCGTAAGATAAATACATTCTGCGATTTGCTTCATGTCGGATTCTACGAGCCCTCTTGTGGTAACTGCCGCGGTACCAATTCTTACACCGCTTGTTACAAATGGTTTTTCGGGGTCATTTAAGATTGCATTTTTGTTTACTGTAATGAATACCTCATCAAGTCTCTTTTCAAGCTCCTTGCCTGTAATTCCAAAAGGACGGAGGTCAACTAGCATCAAATGGTTATCTGTTCCTCCAGAAACGAGGTTAAAACCTTTTTCGAGTAAGCTGTCAGCGAGAACCTTTGCGTTCTTTACTACTTGAATACCGTATTCCTTAAAGCCGGGTTCCAGTGCTTCCTTAAAGCATACAGCCTTCGCTGCGATAACATGCATTAACGGTCCACCCTGTGTGCCTGGGAATATTGCCTTGTCTATTTTTTTCGCTAATTCTTCGTTGTTTGTAAGAATTAAGCCACCTCTTGGTCCTCTGAGTGTCTTGTGTGTTGTGCTGGTTACTATATCTGCATATGGTATAGGAGACTCATGTACCCCTGCGGCTACAAGCCCTGCAATATGTGCCATGTCAACCATAAAGTATGCTCCAACCGATTTTGCTATCTCAGAAAGACGTTTAAAATCAATCGCTCTAGGATACGCACTGGCACCTGCTACAATCATCTTTGGCTTTAATTCCTTAGCGTATCTTTCAACCTCGTCATAATCAAGCATTTCGGTTTTATCGTTAAGCCCGTAAGGAGTAAAATTAAAATATTTTCCCGAAATATTTACGGGAGAACCATGTGTCAGGTGACCGCCATGTGCAAGTCCCATGCCCAGAACTATATCTTTATGTTCAAGAAGCGCATAATATACAGCCATATTTGCCTGTGCACCCGAGTGGGGCTGAACGTTAGCATATCCAGCGCCGAAAAGTCTCTTTACACGGTCTATTGCGATGTCTTCGACTACATCGACACATTCACAGCCTCCGTAATATCTCTTTGATGGATAACCCTCTGCATATTTATTGGTTAAAACGCTTCCCATTGCAGCCATTACGGCTGGTGAGACAATGTTTTCGCTTGCAATAAGCTCAAGATTTCTTCTTTGACGTGCAAGCTCGCTGCCCATTGCTGCCGATAAATCGGGGTCATATTCAGCCAGCATACCTATTGAATCCATTAAATCGTTATACATAACTTTACTAATCTCCTCATTCATAATCTACTTAACACAATTATAACCTGTACGGTAAAAAAATTCAACTGTTTTTACCTGCTAGTATAAAATTTTAACATTTGCATAATTTTTTTTAAAATAAAGCACGAAAAAAGGGATTTCTGCTGAAACCCCTTTCGTAAATCCTTACACTGATGCCAAAGACTTATAGAAATCCTTTAATGCGGGATATACCGATTTGTATAAATCATACATAACATTATATTTCTCCGTATTTTGGCTGATAGGCTTCTGAACCTTTTCGGGCAAAATTACTGCCTTACAAGCTTCGGGTACACTTGAATAAAGTCCTGCTCCAACCGCCGCAAGCAGTGCTACACCAAGTGCTGGACCTTCCTTGTTCTGAGTTGTCTTTACAGGACAGTCGTATAAATCAGCAAGCATTTGTCTCCAAATAGTCGATGTGCCGCCGCCGCCGCAAGCCATCATATCGGTAACGTCGATATTCATCTCACGCATTACCTCTACGCAGTCTCTGAGGGAGTAAGAAACACCCTCCATAACAGCTCTGAGCATATCCTTCTTAGTATGCATTGTGGATAATCCAATAAATGAGCCTCTTGCATTAGGGTCAAGATGAGGGGTTCTCTCACCGTTTAAGTATGGCGAGTATAAAAGGCGGTTTGCACCAATCGGTACAAGCTCTGCTTCCTTATCCATCAAATAATAGGGATCAACACCCATATTAAGCGCTGTTTCCATTTCAGCCCAGCAGAAGTTGTCTCTGAACCATTTGAGCGATAAGCCTGCGCTCTGAGTAACACCCATTACATGCCATGCACCAGGTACAGCACAGCAGAAGGTGTGAACTCGTCCACCCTTGTCAATTGAAATATCACTTGTATGAGCAAATACGACACCGCTTGAACCAATTGTCGTAAATGCCTTTCCGTCCTCGCAAACACCTGTTCCGATAGCAGCAGCAGCGTTATCCCCTGCACCGCCTACTACAATAACACCCTCAGGTAAGCCTGTTGCTTCGGCAACACGCTTTGTTATCTTACCAGTTATTTCGGGAGACTCATATACCTTCGGTAATAAGGCCTTGTCTATGCCCAGCTTTTGAAGCACTTCATCAGACCACTGTCTTTTCGGAATGTCGAGAAGCTGCATACCAGATGCATCGGAAACCTCTGTTGCATATTCGCCAGTAAGCATAAATCTGATGTAATCCTTGGGTAACATAATATGACGGCACTTTTCATAAATCTCAGGCTCGTTATTCTTTACCCACATTATTTTTGCGGCGGTAAAGCCTGTTATAGCAGGATTTGCAGTGATGTCAATTAATCTGTCGTGACCGACAAGCTTTGTAATCTGGGCTACTTCGTTAGAAGTACGCTGGTCGCACCAAATAATACTCTTTCTAAGCACTCTATTATCAGCATCAAGCATTACTAAGCCATGCATTTGACCTGATAAACCTATACCCTTGATGTCGCAGGCGGCAATCGAGCTGTCTGCCAGTACCGAGGCAATTCCCTTAACGGTAGCATTCCACCAATCCTCGGGATTTTGCTCTGCATAACCGTTTTGCGGGGTATAAAGCGGGTATTCAAAGGTTGCAGATGATACAGGCAGTCCACTTTCGTCAAATAAAACGGTTTTTGTGCCAGAAGTGCCAATATCAATTCCTAAAATATAAGACATTTAACTTTTTTCCTTCCTAAAATTCGGATTAACCGAACATGATATCGTTAAGTATATCCTCAAGCATTTCTTGTCTTGAGCTTGAAAGAGAGCTTATTACTTCACCCTTTTCGAGTGCATACTTTTCAAGGTCAGCTAAGCCCACTTTACCTGAGATTATATCTGCACCGATACCAGTTGCCCAGCTGGAATAACGCTTTGCGGTGAATTCGTCAATCCTGCCGTCCTTAATCATCTTATCGGCAATACGTAAGCCGAGTGCAAATGCATCCATACCTGCAATATAAGAATAGAAAATATCATCAAGCTGGAACGAGCCTCTGCGTGCTTTTGAGTCAAAGTTTAAGCCACCGTTAGTGAAGCCGCCTGCCTTGAGCACCTCGTACATGCAAAGTGTGGTGTCATATACATTTGTCGGGAATTGGTCGGTGTCCCAACCGAGCAAAGTATCGCCCTGGTTAGCATCAATAGAACCAAACATTCCGTTTACTCTGGCAACTCTTAGCTCATGCTGGAAGGTATGCTGAGCAAGTGTAGCGTGGTTTGCTTCGATATTAAGTTTAAAATCCTTATCTAAGCCGTATTTATTTAAGAAGCCGATAACAGTTGCGGAGTCAAAATCATACTGGTGCTTGGTGGGTTCCTTAGGCTTAGGTTCAACGTAAAAGTCGCCCTTAAATCCGATTGAACGGCCATATTCAACGGCAAGCTTCATAAGTCTTGCTAGATTGTCAAGCTCAAGTCCCATATCGGTGTTTAAAAGCGTTTCGTAACCCTCACGTCCGCCCCAGAATACATAGCCATTACCGCCAAGTCTTACAGTAGCTTCTAAAGCCTTCTTAATCTGAGCAGCTGCAAATGCAAAAATATCGGCGGAAGGAGATGTACCTGCGCCGTTCATGTAACGAGGATTTCCAAAGCAGTTAGCGGTACCCCAGAGGAGCTTAATGCCTGTTTCTTTCTGCTTTTTCTCTAAGTAATCAACCACAGCATCTAGCTTGGCATTAGTTTCGGCAAGTGTTCCGTATTCAGGAGAAAGGTCTCTGTCATGGAAGCAGTAGTATTCAATACCGAGCTTCTGCATGATTTCGAAAGCGGCATCAACCTTATTGATAGCACGCTGTTCAGGTGTGTCACCCTTCCATGTTTTGTCAGTAGTGCCTACGCCGAACATATCGGTGCCGTCGCCGCCCATTGTGTGCCACCACGAAAGTGCAAACTTAAGCTGTTCCTTCATGGTTTTACCGCCGATTACCTCATCTGGATTGTAGAATTTGAACGCCAATGCATTCTTAGAGGACTTGCCCTCGTATTTAATCTGCGGGATAGTATTAAAAAAATCGCTCATTGTTTTATACTCCTAACATAAATAATTTACAAAATGTATAAGGATATTGTATTATATTTTCATATATTTGTCAATACTCAAAATGCAGTATTTTATATTTAACTTGTATTGACCGAATGATAAAAAAGTTGTATAATCATATGGTAAACTGTCATTTCTTGTAAAAATGTTAAAATTATGTAAAGGAAAATAAATTATGGCTAAAAAGCGTATAGGTATCCTTACTAGCGGCGGTGATTGCCCTGGACTTAATGCAACAATAAGAGGCGTTGTTAAGGCTTGTTATCAGCTTTTAGGTGAAGATAGTGTAGAGATTATCGGCATATCAGACGGATTTCATGGACTTATTCATAACGATTGCAAGGTTATGCAGCCCACAGATTTTTACGGTATTTTAACAAGAGGCGGGACTATACTCGGCACAAGAAGAACACCTTACAAGATGATGCAGGTTGTCGAGGGAGACAATATAAACAAGGTTGACGAAATGAAGCAGACCTATCGCAGTCAGAAGCTTGACTGCCTTTTAACCCTAGGTGGAAACGGCACACATAAGACAGCAAATCTCCTTTCTCAGGAAGGCTTAAACATAATCGGTCTCCCCAAAACCATTGACAATGACATTTGGGGTACCTCTGTAACCTTTGGTTTTCATACGGCGGTAGATATAGGAACAGAAGTAATCGACCGCATACACACCACCGCTCATTCGCACAGCAGAATTATGGTAGTTGAAATAATGGGTAACAAAGCGGGGTGGCTCACTCTTTACACTGGTGTAGCGGGAGGCGCTGATATTGTACTTATTCCCGAAATACCTTACGACATCAATAATGTTATAAAAGCAGTCAATAAAAGAGCTAATGACAAAAAATCCTTCTCTATTATTGCAGTTGCTGAAGGTGCAATGGATATCGAGGAAGCAAAGCTTAAGAAGAAGGATAAATTAAAGAAGCGTCAGGAGGCTGGAGAAATAACAGTAACCTCTCGTGTAGCAAAGCAAATTCAAGAAGCGACTGGATATGAAACAAGAACAGTTGTACCCGGACACATGCTAAGAGGCGGAAGCCCCTCTGCATACGACCGGGTACTGGCTACAAAATTCGGCTCAAGAGCCGCTTATCTTATCTTAAAAGAGAGGTATGGAAACACCGTTGCTTTAGTTGGTGATGACATTGTTGAAAATAAGCTTTCAGATGTCGCAATGAAAACAAAGTTCATCACGCCTGAAGATAAGCTGTTGATTACTGCTAAAAGCATCGGTATATCCTTCGGAGACTGACTTTTAAACCGTGTGGTGCTTTTTCATAATAGACGAGGTCAGTAAAAACGAAACAATACCAAGTACAACGAATATAAGCTTAATAATTATAAATAAATCGTTCATTGTGCCTAATGCAAAGGCATCGTTAATTTCGTTGAAATCTACCATCTTCCCTCTTACCGTCAACTCGAGAACCCATATACCAAGCGCAATTAAGCCGGAACACTGCTGACAAATATAAAATCCAACTATTCCAACTGGTATCCCTGCCCCTCTGTTTCGCAGTGCTGGTAATGATGTAACCGCAATTGCGAGCGCTGCAAGTAGACTGGCTCCCAAAAAGCTTAAAAGAAGCAAGCTGATTATTCCATCGAGTGACATATTCGAATTGCTTTCCATAAACAGAACAGCCTCTTTTAATGAGCTTATCGTTCCCTTTACTGTGTCGTCAAAAAGCGAGTATATTGCCCAGTACCCCACCTGTAAGCCTACAATAAAGGCTCCCCAGGTGTAAAATGACGCTAGCTTGCTTGATAGCTTGATACGGTGGTCGGTTGGTATCATATAGGTAAGATAGCTTTCAGCTCCGCTTACTTGTGAATAAAACTGAGTTATGCCGAATACAAGGTACAAAATAATCATTGCAAAAGATACTAAAATTGAAATTCCAACCATAAAATCACTGATAAAATTGATGTTCATAAGAGTGGATATAAAGCTAACCCCGAGTGAAAGCAGCAGAATTGCGGTTAAACCGAGATAGGATTTATAACCAATCCTCATGTTGTATTTATATAAACTTAAAAACATTTGTATTCCTCCCTAAATATACTGTCTATTGATGCACCTCTTTCTTCTCGGAGAGAGTCGGTATCCTTATCTATTATAACGCTGCCATCTTTTATAAATATTGCTCTGGTGAGAATTTGCTCGATATCTGCAATTAAATGTGTAGATAGCAAGATTGAACTGTTCTCACTATAATTTTTTATTATCGTGTTTATTATATACTCTCTAGCCGCTGGGTCCACAGATGCAATTGGCTCATCGAAAATATAGAGGCTCGCATTTCTCGACATTGTGAGCAGCAATTGAAGCTTTTCTCTCATGCCCTTCGACAATTTTTTAATAATAGCATTCTTCGGAATATTAAGAGAATTCAGCATTTTATACGCTTTATCTAGATCGAAATCATCAAATACTTCGTTAAAAAACGATAAATATACCGAAACCTTTAAGTCCGAACGGAGATAATCATTGTCCGGCATAAACGAAATAGCTTTCTTGCTAAGAACTCCAAGCTCATTGCCACAAACAAGCACCTTACCTTTATAATCAGTCATTAAGCAGGTTATAATCTTTAATAGCGTTGTTTTTCCGCTGCCGTTTGGACCTAACAGCCCCACTATTTCACCCTCTCCTATCGAAAAGCTGATGTTTTTTAATACCTCAGTTGTTCCATAAGACTTTTTAATTTCTGTCAATTCAAGAATTTTGTTCATTATTATAACCATTCCTTCCGAGGAGGCTTTGCGCCGAATGCGTTTTTGAGGCGCAAAACGACGGGTTTGAAACAAATCTTTGATTTGTTTCAAACTTATGCCCTTCCTCTGTATATTTTCTGATTTGTTCTATTATTTCGTCAGGTGTTAAGCCTAGACTTTCCATTCTTTCCATAAATTCTGTTATCTGCGTTTCTGTCATCTGTATTCTTGCCTCGTTTATCAGTTTTTTGTCGTTTGTTACATAACGCCCGCTAGTTCGCTCTGTATAAACTAAACCCATCTGCTCTAAGGTCGCCATTGCTTTTTGCATTGTGTTTGGGTTTACACCCATTTCCTCCGCATATTCACGCACAGAGTTAATTTTTTCACCGCTTTCAAGCTTACCAGTGACTATTAGTCTTTTAAACTCATCTACAAGCTGTATATGAATTGGCTGGTTCTTATCAAACTCCAAATTTATTACTCCTTTCTGTATTACTGTATTATGCCGTTAATACAATAATACACCATTAATTTTGATTTGTCAATAGGTAAAATAAAAAATTGACGAAATAATTTTTACTTCGTCAATTTTTATAATTTATTTATAATATTGTGCCTGTGCATTCCATAACTCATAATACTTGCCATTTTCGTCTGTTATAAGCTCATTGTGGCTGCCTCTTTGAATTAACTGCCCCTCATGAAATACAACAATATCATCGCAAAAACGACAGGAGGATAATCGATGTGAAATGAAAACAGCGGTTTTGTCTTCAATTATCTCGTTAAACTTAGAGTAGATCTCATATTCTGCAATCGGGTCAAGTGCAGCAGTCGGCTCGTCAAGTATTATAAACGGTGAGTTCTTATATAAAGCCCTTGCGAGTGCAATTTTCTGTGCTTCACCCCCCGAAATATCCACGCCGTTCTCTGTAAATTTTTTATATAGATATGTATTAAGCCCGTTTGGTAAATCGTCTAAGCGTTCCTTAAATCCTGCCTTTTCCAGTGATTCTGTTACTTTTTTCTTGTCATAATCTACACTAATTGCAATATTTTCGCCCAATGTGAATGGCAACAGCTTAAAATCTTGAAAAACAACACTGAATATTGCCATATATTCATCATAATTATACTTTTTTATATCAAATCCATTTAATGTTATAACACCCTCATTAGGATCGTAAAGACGGCATAAAAGCTTTATCATCGTAGTTTTTCCGCTTCCGTTCATACCTACAACAGCTATTTTTTTTCCTATTTTAAATTTCAAGCTTAGATTTTTAAGTGCATATTTATCTGCGGACGGATACTTGAAGGATACATTCTTGAATTCAATTTCATATTCGTTATCATCACGTTTCTCAACACTTAAAGAACCTTGATACTTTCTGTTTGGCATATCAAGGAAATTGAAGGTTTGCTCAAGAAAGACATTATTGTTTTTAAGCTTGCCAATTGAGCCAAAAATTGCTGCAAAGCCGTTACTGAACTGGGTTATAGCATTGACATAAATTAAGATATTTCCGGCGCCAAATGCTCCGGCAAATGCTTTGAGCGATACAAATAGATATATAAGCCCGTTTGCTAAATGATTTACCGCAATGCTTAGAGCATGGTATTTTCCCTCGTGCTCTGAATGCTTTAACCAAGGATTTACCTTTAGGTAATCCATTGCTTTATTTATAAGCCGCACCTGGTCATAAATACGAATATCGGCAGCGACTCTATTCTCCTGTTGAATATATAACATAAAATCAAACATACGGAAAATTCTTTTGTTCTCGTCTGCTGCTTTTTTCCATATTCTTCCGCCTACCGCTGTAATATACGGTGCTAAAAAAATGTTAAGGCAGATTATGAATATTATAATCAATAGTGCGAGGGGTGAGTTAAGCCAAGTGTACGGGGAGTCAACGGGTACTTTTATTGTGAAAAGCGGAACTGCCATTGCAATAGAAACAATAATTTGAATAAATCCCGCAATAATAACATCAAAATTAAAGAATACACTAGGTAACCCAAAATTCATTCCACCCATGTTTTCAACAATCTTCGAATGTTTTTCTTGTATTTTAGGATTCTCAAGGTCTATATAATCCATCGAAAAAAGTTTATCAGTGAATGCCTTATACGGAACTCTCCATGCTTCCCAGTAGCAATACCATGCCCATTGATTGATTATTTTGCTAAATACCTGAGACAGCAAATTCACTACTACTGTGATTATAACGAGCATAATAAGCTTTTCTTCGTTTCTTTCGCCGATTAATTCGTTTAGAAAAATTGCAGAAAAATAGATGTTAATAAAAGGCATTAGGCTGTTAACTGTTGTCTGGATTAACTTTGAAACCACAGCAGGCTTAGGAAATGCAAGATACAGCTTTAAGCTGCGGATTATAAGGTTTAGGCTTTTTTTCATAATGTTTTGCCCTCCTTATAATATTTACTCTGTATCTCGAATAACTCGGCGTATTTTCCACCAAGCTTAATTAATTCGTCGTGGGAACCCTGTTCCTTTATCGTATTTTCATCAATTAAGATAATCCTATCACAAAATCTGGTTGATGCAAGACGATGTGATATATAGAGCGAGGTTTTGCTCTCAGATAACTCGTTATACTTACCATAAAGCTTACTTTCAGCTATAGGATCTAATGCGGCGGTGGGTTCGTCCAAAATAAGAACTGGCGAATTTTTATAAAGTGCACGTGCAAGCATCAATTTTTGCGTTTCGCCACCTGATAATTCTGCCGCTTCTTCGTTTACTTCCTTAATTAGTAGTGTGTTTAGCCCGTTTGGCAATGATTTTATCTTTTCGGTTAAATCTGCTAGCTCTATACAGTGCCAAACTCTATCATAATCAATTTCTTTATCTGTATGCTGAGATATATTCTCAGCGATAGTCATGGGTAGTATATTAAAATCCTGATAAACAGCGGTAAACAGCTTATAATAATCCTTGCGGTTAAAATCCCTTATATCCTTGTTATTAAGTAGTACTTGTCCTTCTGTCGGGTCGTGTAAACCACAGATTATCTTAACAAGAGTGGTTTTTCCTGCTCCGTTAAGTCCAACAATAGCAAGCTTTTCTCCGCCTGATATCTTAAGATTAATATTTTTAAATGTATAATCATCTGCGCCTTCATAACAGAAGCTAACGTTTTTAAGCTCAAGATCGTATTTTTTCCCGTTTGTGTACTCAATATGCTCACCATTATCATATTTAAAGCTATTAGGATAATCCAAAAATTCACGAACACGACAGAAGCTCAAGCTATATCTTGAAAGTAGAGTAAATTCGTTTAGAATACCCACAATCCAACCTGAAAAACCATTAATGGCGGCGAAAAGAAGTACAAAATTGTCAACGGATAGACCGCCATACAGCACCGCCCAAAGAAGATAACCATATGATATCCCCATTTGTAAAAAACTCGCAATACAAGCAATAATGTCGGCAAATAGCTGTTTCAGCCGTTCCTTCCGTCTAAAATCATGCATAAGCTTGAGGTTAGCATTATAAATGTTATTAATCCAGTTTGTCATAGCAAAAAGTCTAATATCCTTTGCCATATCAAATTTGCTCCCGATGTTGTTGATATACCATAAGGGCTTTGCGTAGGATATATATTCGTCATCGTGGTCATACTTCCATTTATCCTCCTTAACTCTCGTAACAGCGCCTATTACAGCGGAAACAATCGCAATTATTAAAATAAACGGGTTAACTGATATAATTAAGAACAGATACACAATGAAACCCAATAAATTAATACCAAGCTTTGAAAATGTACCGTAAATCAGTTGTGTAGGCTTTTCGAAAGCGGTGCTGATGTCCCAAACCTTTTCCTTTAAATCGATAAACCTTATCTTAAACAAATTAGCAAAATCGGTATTAATTATTTTTGATAGAGTATCGCCATCTATTAAAATACGCAGCCAGCTTTCTTTGGGATTTGAAATCATATTACAATAACCCAGAGCCGAGCCTTGTATTATATTCGCAGCGGTGAAAATAAAAATTGTGAATATTAAAACCTTTATACTTGATTCAGACATAATCTGCTCTACTACTAATTTCGGTAAAAAGATACCTAAGGTTGAAATCGAAACAGTAAGTACAATCTGAGCAAGTATTATGAATAAAAGAATTCTATCACGCTTCCACACGTTTTTAATCACATAGGCACTGTTTTGCCACATATTATATATCGGTTTTTCCCTTTTTAATTTTTTATCCATGTACACCAACTCCTTTACTGCTTATATTTTAACATATAAAGATAGAATAAATAAATTTAGTACGCAGAATGTT
The DNA here is from genome assembly GCA_031549645.1 of Ruminiclostridium sp. Classification (GTDB taxonomy): domain Bacteria; phylum Bacillota; class Clostridia; order Oscillospirales; family Ruminococcaceae; genus Ruminiclostridium_E. Next base: position 17,615 of record JAVBPL010000136.1, read on the forward strand.
ACTCTGCGTACATTAAATGCAATATTAAAATAGTATTTCTGTAGAAAATGCACCAGTCTCATTATTACGTTTACAATAACCTCCATATTTAGAACAAATTTTATCAATTCTCATTAGTCCAAATCCATGAAAAGCTTTATCCTTATGAGAAATGTATTTTCCGCCTTTTTTATCCACCTTGCCAAACACCGTATTAGTTACGCAAATATAAAGATGTGTACCCTTCATACCTATATAAATTCGAATAAATGGCTTTTCAAATTCATAATGCCCGTCATCTTTCTTACTTAAACAGGCTTCAATTGCGTTATCCAGCAGATTTCCCATTAATACGCATAAATCGATATTAGTTATTTCAAGATTATTAGATACTCTTGCTTTTGCATTAATTTCTATTTCTTTGCTTGCGGCGAGAGATATTTTACTGCCTAGGATTGCATCAAGCATTACATTTCCCGTTTTAATAACCTTGTCAATTTTTTTAAGGTCGTGTTCAAGTGTATCAAAATATGCGTTAAGCTCATCAACCTGACCGAGAGCAATGTGAGCCTTCATCATCTGTATATGATTATGATAATCATGACGCCAGCTACGCATTTCACGGTAAATGTTCTCTACCTCATTGCAGTGTTTGGAAATAAGCTCATTTTGATATTCAATAATTTTTTTATTGAGTTTATTGTAAAACATATATATCCTCATGGAAAGTAGTTAATAACGGCATGGTTTAAGGTTTCAAATAAATTTCTTGATATAGGAATTTCGTCCATGCTGTCCAGAATAACAGCGGTTCTTTTTATTTTCTTAATATAGCAAATATTTATTATAAAGGAACGCTGACAACGAAAAAATCTTTTATCTAGGTTTTTTTCGATATCAGATAAATTCATTTTTATTTTATAAACCTCGGAGTTAGTTTTAATTTTAATATAATGACTTTCAGCTTCAATGTAACAAATTTCCATAAGTGAAACACGGTGTAATTCGCCATCAATCTTAAGAATAAGCGGCTTTTCAACTTGGGCAAGATTATTATAAGCTTTACTTAGAACATTTAACATTTTTTCTTCTTTAACAGGCTTTGCCATATAATGTAGGGCATCTACCTCATATCCTTCGGAAATAAACTCGAAAAAGCCAGTCACAAATATTATTTGAAGTGAGTCATTATCTTTTCTTATTTCTTTTGCAAGCTCAATACCGTTGATTTTACCCATTTGCACATCTAGAAGAATTATGTCAAAATCCTTATTATCCGAATATTGAAATAGAAAGCTTTCAGCATTTAGGAACGAGGAGATTTTTATTAGCAGCTTTTTTTGATTTGCCCATTTATTTATAAGAAGCGTTAAATAATCTATTTCTGCTTTTTCATCGTCACATATCGCTATATTGATTTCCATTCAAATCACCATTTTCTTAAAACAACCCTATTTACAAGGCTGTTTATTTATTTCATATCTTTTTTTGCGGAAATTAGAACAATCGCAAGTATAATAAAAAGCACTCCCAGAATGATTAGTATTATTCCCCATATAGGCATTCCGCTTTCAAGCTCTTCCTCTGCGGTCGAAGTTGTTTGTGAAGCTTTTGCTTCCTTGGTGGTAGTTTCGGTAATAACCGTTTCTGCTTTCTGTGATGTATCCGTGAGCAGAATATCAGCCCCAAATATCGAAATTGTCATTGTAAACATTGTTATTATTGCTACTATGATTAAAAATGCTTTTCTAATTCGTTTCATATCGATAATCATTCCCCTGTTTCTTTACTAGATAAAATAATTGTAAACGATTGATAACCCAATTTCAATAGTCATATTTACTAGATTTGTGAGGTTATTTTTGTTCACACTTGATTTTTTATCAAAAATAGTGCATAATGTATACATAATAATCATTAAGGAAAAAGAAAAATGAATTTTAAACAAATCGATATTTACACAAACTCCCCTGCACTTCAGGTTTTAATGGTGAAGCTTACTGAGCTTGGAGTTACTGGCTTTATAATCCACGACAGCTCGGATTTTGACGAGTTTATAAGTAACAAGAATGATAACTGGGACTACATAGACGACGATTTAATGAAGCTTAAGGAAACCCCTACCTTCGTGACCTTCTACTTGCCCGATGATAGTCAGGGTATTGAAATTTTAAGAGCCATTACTGGGCTTCTGGAGCTTCTTCGTGAAAATGAACTTGATTTTTACGGAAGTCTTGATATGATGATTAACTCTGTCAAGGAGGAGGATTGGGAGAACTGCTGGAAAGAGTATTACAAGCCTTTTCAGATAGGAAAAAAGTTTATAATTAAGCCGACATGGGAAAACGTTGAAGCTAAAGATAATATGCTAATTCTCGAAATAGACCCCGCTTCCACCTTTGGTACTGGGCAGCATAATACAACGCAGTTATGTATTGAGCTGCTTGAAGATAATGTAAAATCAGGTGATAATGTACTTGATTTGGGCTGCGGCAGCGGTATTTTATCCATCGCGGCATTGCTACTAGGTGCTGAAAATGCGACAATTGTTGATATTTTCGAAAACGCAGTAAAAACTGCCAGTGAAAATATTATACAAAACAATTTCGACAAATCTCGTTTTAAATCATTTTGCGGGAATGTTATCGAAGATTTAAAGCTCAGAGAAAAAATTGGTACAGGTTATGACATTATAACCGCTAACATTGTGGCAGATGTTATAATTCCTATGAGCGGCTTCTTAAAAAGCTTCGTTAAAGAAGATGGTAAAATAATTATTTCGGGAATAATTGCAAATAGACTGCCCGATGTTAAAAGTGCTCTTGAGGAAAACGGTATAAAAATTATAGAGATTAAAGAAAAAGAGGACTGGGTTGCACTTCTTTGTGAGTAACCAAAATCATATTGACTGTATATAATATAAAGAGTATATGACATTCATTTCTACTGAAAGGAAATGGTTTTTAATATGCAGTCTTTTTATATTTTTTTAATAATATTTTTATCGCTTTATGGTGCAGTACGCTTGATGTGCTTGTTTTATAATACTGTTGTTGATAAAATAAGCGGATTCATTAAACCCCACGCTCAGTATAAAAATGAAAAGAAAGAAATGGATACATAAATGGCAGCAGATTTGTTGACCTTGACAGGAACGGTTGAGGGCGTAATATATAAGAATGTCGCAAACGGCTATATAGTGCTCGAAATTGATTGCAATAACGAGCTTATTTGCGTTGTCGGTAATCTCGGTGATATTGCCGAGGGCGAGAAGCTGCTATTAACTGGTAACTATATCAATACGCAAAAATATGGCAGACAATTTAAAGCCGACACCTGCGAACGTACTCCTCCAGAAACCAAGTCTGAAATACGCCGTTATCTTGCTTCAGGGATAATCAGAGGTGTCGGACCTTCTCTCGCTAAAAAAATTACTGAAAAATTCGGCGAGGATACTCTTTACATAATCGAAAACGATGCTATTAAGCTGTGTGAAGTCAAAGGAATAACAGACGAGAGAGCAAAGTATATATCAGACGAGTATAAAAGAATTTGCAATGTCAAGAATGTTGTCTCTTTCCTTTCGGAATACGGACTTGCTCCCCAAACAGCGGTATCGGTGTGGCAGCGTTATGAAAACTCAAGCGTTGATGTTTTAAAGGAAAATCCTTATATTCTATGCCAGTATGGGATTGATATTGATTTCGAGTCAGCGGACAAAATTGGCAAAAACTTTAGTATTGATAGCTGCGACAGTAACAGAGTTAATGCCGCAATCAGTTATGTCTTAAAAGAAAACGCAAATAACGGTCATACCTGTTTACCCCTTGAAATTTTACAACAGCAGGTATGTGAATTCTATGATGTAAGCATAGATGCTTTTGATATAACGCTTGATGAGGGTATCGACAAAGCCGATTTCGCTATACTAACCTCGGGGAATAAATCGAGAATATATTTATCACATTATTACCAAGCTGAACGCTATGTTGCGGACAAGCTTGCGTTGATGTTAAAACTCAACACCGATGCAGGACGTGATTTTTCCGATGAAATTGAAATCATCGAAAATCAAGAGGGTATAAAATACGAAACACTTCAAAAAGCAGCTATAAATGGCTGTTTAAGCAATACCCTGTTTATTCTGACAGGCGGCCCAGGTACAGGTAAAACCACAACACTTAACGCTGTCATCAAGCTATTAAAGCAAAAAAATAAATCACTTTATCTAGCCGCACCAACAGGACGTGCAGCCAAAAGAATGTCAGATTTAACGGGTGAAAATGCTAAAACTATACATCGCCTTTTAGAAGTTGATATGACGAAGGATAATTTGCTCACTTTTAAAAGAAACGAGCTTAATCCGCTTAAGGTTGATGTCGTTATCATAGACGAGGTGTCTATGGTTGATGTTTTGCTGTTTGAGTCACTGCTCAGAGCCTTAAAACCAGATTGTAAGCTGATACTTGTGGGAGACTTTAATCAGCTTCCCTCTGTCGGCGCCGGGAATGTGCTTCGTGATTTAATTTCATCGGATATTATTCCCACGGTTGAGCTAAGGGAAATTTTTAGGCAGGCAGCCGAAAGCCTAATAGTAACAAATGCACACAAAATAGTTCGAGGTGAAATGCCTGAGCTTGATATTCGAAGCAAGGATTTTTTCTTCATGGATGCTCAGACAGACGAGGAAATAGCGCGCCTTGTAATTGAGCTCACAAAGACACGCTTACCAAAAACTTATAATTATAACTCTTTTGACGACATTCAGGTGTTAACTCCGACAAAAATGGGAACCGCAGGCACCAAGGAATTAAATAAATCCTTGCAGCTCGCCTTGAACCCACCCTCAAAGAACAGAAAAGAAATTAGATATTTCGATATTGCCTTTCGTGAGGGTGATAAGGTAATGCAGATTGCAAATGATTATGATGTTGACTGGAAGAAAAACGGCGAGAAAGGTAAAGGTGTTTTCAACGGAGATATCGGCATTATCGTTGAAATCGATGCATATAGCGGTAATCTATTGATTAATTTTGAAGGGCGTGTCGCTTCATACACCTCGACAATGCTTAACAGAATAGAACATGCGTATGCAGTCACTATTCATAAGAGCCAAGGCAGCGAATATAATGCCGTAATTATCCCTTTAACAGACCGTTCTTATCAGCTTCTATACAGGAATTTGCTTTATACAGGTGTAACCCGTGCGAAAAGTATACTTGTCGTAATCGGAAAAAGAAATGTCGTAAGAACAATGGTAGACAGCGATAGGAAAACCCTCCGCTATTCTAATATTAAGCCCCTGCTTATTGCAAAACATAGAAAAGATAACGAGGATATATGAACCTATATAAGCTTAAGAGAGAATTGATTTCCTTTATTTACCCTAACAGATGTCCATTTTGCGATAATGTAATTGGGAGCAACCTATATTTTTGTCCTACCTGTGCTGATACGCTAGATGAATATCAGGGGAACGCTGATTTCGCTGTTTATTGTTATTATAACGATAAATCAAAGCCATTTATATTTGAGGCAAAGGAGAACGGCAACGGATATGCTATTTCGGCTGCCGCATCGTTATTCTACGAGAAGCTTCAGAAAACCTATATTTTAGAGAGCTGCGACTATATTATTCCAGTCCCTCCGAGCAAATATGCTTTGAAAAAGCGAGGTTATTACTTTCCTGCTATGCTTGCTAAGGAGCTTTCTATTTTATTGGGTATAAAGTATTCGGATAAGTTTTTGAAAAGAGTCAAGGAAAGCCGTGAGCAGAAAACATTAACCGCAGCGGAACGACTAGCAAATATATCAGGTGCTTTCAGCATAGGTGAGAAGTCTCCCGAAAATTATAGCTTTCTGTTAATCGACGATGTTTCAACTACGGGTGCTACTGTTAACGAGGTAAAACGTGTTTTGCTAGAAGCTGGTGCAAATAGCGTTGATATTGCGGTTTTTTCAAAAGGAATAGATATAATTTAACCCGAGGTAACCTCGGGTTAAAATTTTAGTTTATTGTTACTGATGTTTTGGTTTTATCTTCTAGATCGGTTAACACATCTGCCTTTTCGTTCTTTTTTACTGATTTAAAGGGTGAAATATTAGTTTTCACCAGTGCATATTCGAGAACGGTTTTAATGTTTTCGGCTGTGATAAATTTAACGTTTTGCTTTACGATATCGTCAATTTCCTCGATATCGGGTTCATTCTCCTTTGGAATAATGACGGTTTTTATCCCCGCTTTATAGGCTGCCATGGATTTTTCCTTAAGCCCGCCTATCGGTAAAACCTTTCCGTGTAGTGTTATTTCGCCCGTCATCGCAACATCACGTCTAACAGCTATTCCCGAAAGTGCTGAGATTAAAGCAGTCGTCATGGTTACACCAGCCGACGGTCCATTTTTCGGCACTGCTCCCTCAGGTGCATGGATATGTAAATCCTTATTTTTATAAAAATCGGGGTCAATTCCATATCTTGATGATAATAAACGCACAAGGCTAACGGCAATTTTTGAGGATTCGGTCATAACATCACCAAGTGAACCTGTTATCTCAATTTTTCCTGCACCGTCCAAAACCAGCACTTCGAGTGGCATCAACACACCCCCAACCGAGGTCCATGCCAAACCGTTCACAATACCTACCTCGTCTTGTTTTGACAAAATGTCAGGTGAGTATTTCGTCACACCCAAATAATCCTTGATGTTTCCTGAGGTAATCGACACCTTCGTCTCACCCGAAACCAATTTTTTAGCGGATTTACGGCATAATGATGCAATTTTTTGTTCAAGCCTCCTCACGCCTGCTTCACGGGTGTAGAAGTCTATAATCGAGTATATAGCAGAGTCTGCAATTTTAACATTTGAGGATTTTTCCCCATGTTTTTTAAGCTGCTTAATCACCAAATGCTTCTTTGCTATATTAAATTTTTCTTCTCTTGTATAACTGCCAAGCTCGATAACTTCCATTCTGTCAAGAAGCGGCGCAGGAATGGTATCTGTGGTGTTTGCCGTTGTAATAAAGAGGACCTTGCTTAAATCAATCGGTATTTCAAAATAATGGTCAACAAAGGCATTGTTCTGCTCTACATCAAGTACTTCAAGCATTGCGGAGCTTGGGTCTCCTTTATAATCATTACCCATTTTATCGATTTCGTCGAGAAGAATTACAGGGTTCATCGACTTTGCCTGCTTAATTGCATTAACAATTCTTCCAGGCATAGAGCCTATATATGTCTTTCTGTGTCCCCTGATTTCGGCTTCGTCTCTAACACCACCTAGTGAAATTCTTGCATAGCTTTTACCAAGCGACTTTGAGATTGATTTTCCGACTGATGTTTTACCAACTCCAGGAGGTCCAACAAGGCAGATAATTTGCCCCTTAATATCTGGCTGAAGTGCACGGACAGCGATTAACTCAAGAATTCTCTCCTTGACCTTTTCAAGCCCATAATGGTCCTTATCAAGTTGCTTTTTAGATTTTTCAATATCTGTTTTATCTTTTGTATAAACATTCCACGGCATCTCAAGAACGTTTTCGAGATACGTTCTTATTACGCCCGATTCTTGAGAGGTGGGGGACAGCTTCATAAGTTTTTCAGCTTCTTTTATCAGCTTATCCTCAATATCAGGCTCGAAACCGATTGCTTCAATCTCTTCAATATATGCAAAGCATTCATCCTGCGGGTCGTCATTCATACCCAGCTGCTTAGATAAAATACGCATTTGCTCTTTTAGGTAATATTCACGTTGATTACGTTCTATTGATTCACGAACCTGATCGTGAATTACTACCTCAAGCTCCATTATATTAACTTCGCTCTTTAAAATTTTAATAAGTGTCTCAATCCGTTTTTTAAGAGACTGTATCTCAAGGAGCTTTTGTTTATCCTCAACCTTGAAAAATACATTGAATACAATTAAATCAAAAAGATGTGCAAGCTTTTTTTCCGTTATAATGCTTTCAAAAAGCTCTGTTGGCATCTTAGGCGCAAGCGAACTGTATTCTCTAAAGGTATTGATGAGCATTCGAGATAATGCTGTTTCTTCGCTGTCATTCATGGCTGACTCTGTTCTTTCACCTATTGGAAGAACCTCGCATTCTATGTATGGCTCAATTCTGTTAAAAGCAATAGCTTTCGCCTTTGTAATTCCCTCTACCAGCACTCTTGTCGTGTTATCGGGCGTTTTTAGTATCTGCCTTACCTCTGCTATTACGCCTGTTTTGTAAATTTCATCAAACAAAGGATCGGTGATTGACGAATCTATTTGGGACACTAAAAATATTTTTCTGTCACCGCCTGCCGCCGCTTTTAAGGCGGCAATAGACTTATCTCTGCCCACATCAAAATGCAGTATCATTCTTGGGAAGATGACTAAGCCTCGCATTGGGAGCGATGGCATTATAATTGTTTTCTTTTTATCCATAATAAAAAAATCCCTTTCGTATCCTCTACACATCTCATCAATATATCTATCATCATTATACATTATATTTTTGATTTTTTCAAGTTATATAATCACTCAATATATTAGCAAAAACACTAATTTATGCATATTGTAGTTGTTTTTTCTGTTATTTGTAAATAAAAAAACCGATTTCATTCATAAAATGGCAATCGGTAGTTTTTATGTAAAAAATTACTATTTTAATCTATCGAGTATTGCTCCAGCAATTCCGTGTAACGGAACCTGCTTCATTACTGCACCGATATTGAAGGCTACCATTGGCATACCGTACACAACACAGGTATCTTTATCCTGTCCTATTGTATAAGCACCATTATTCTTCATTTGCATCAGTCCCTTGGCACCATCACTTCCCATACCTGTAAGAATTGCACCGATAGCGTTTTCCTTAGCAACCTCTGCAACGCTCTCAAACATAACATCGACCGACGGGCAGTGTCCTGAAACCTTTTCACCTCGCTGGCTGGAGATATAATAACCACGGGTGTCCTTCTTAAGCCGCAGGTGGAATTCACCAGCAGCAATTAATATTAAGCCGGTTTGCACTCTGTCGCCATCTACCGCTTCTCTAACCTGCATATTGCATACTCTATTAAGTCTATCGGCATACATTTTAGTAAATCCAGCGGGCATATGCTGTACAATTAATATTCCAGGTGTTGTAGCTGGTAAATCTGTTACAACTCTCGCTAATGCCTCGGTTCCGCCTGTACTTGCACCTAAAGCTATTATGCGATTTGCGTTCTTTGCTGTATCAATTACTCTTTTTGAAGGGTCAAGAATACTTGTTCTTACAACCGGTGATGCAGCCTTTACCTTGGCAGTTGCGGCAATCCTAACCATCTTGCGCAGCTCGTGTGCAAAGTTTATCATGTCACTACTTGCTGGTTTCTTAACGAATTCAACCGCACCGGCTGAAATTGCTTCGAAGGCATTTATTGGAGATGATGTTACAACAATAGTAGGAACGGGGTTTTGTGGTAGTAATTTTCTTAAAAAATCAATACCGTTCATTTTCGGCATTTCTACGTCTAAGGTTAAAACATCTGGTTTTAAGTTCTTTATTTTATCCTGAGCTTCAAAAGCGTCACCCGCTGTACCAATAACCTCTATATCGCCCTTTTCAGATAATGCTCTTGAAAGCATTGTTCTGAACATAATAGAGTCATCAATTATTAATACTCTTACTTTCTTTTGTTCCACTTTTATCTCCTTTGCGAGTTTTTATAACGGCTTTTTATATATAGCCGGCTTAACATATTGATATTTTGTAGAGTCTCTTGTAATACTCTCAGCGTGACCTATAAAGAGATAGCCACCAGGAGCCAGTACGTCGTAAAATCTGTTCACAAGAGCAGTTTTTGTCTCTTGATTAAAATAAATCATTACATTTCTGCAAAATATAATATCGAAAGGATATGATTTAAACGGGATTGCATCCATAAGGTTAAAGGTCTTGAACTGAACATGCTTTGTTACATCAGGTGAAACCTTGAAACAATCATTTCCCTGTGGAATAAAGTATTTTTTCTTCCATGTGTCTTGCAAATTCTTCATTGAATCCTGATGATATACCGCTTCCTTCGCAGTGTTCATTACACGCATCGAAATATCAGTTGCCAGCACCTCCAGATTCCACGCAGCGGGTTTCTTGCCAAAATACTCCTTTAACTGCATTGTATTCGTATAGGGTTCTTCTCCACTCGAACAGCCTGCACTCCAGACTGAGAGCTTATGGTCTTTTTTTACAGTTTCGAAATAAGGCAAAGCGGTGCTTACCATAAACTCATAATGCTCAGGCTCGCGCATAAAATATGTGTGATTGGTGGTCAGCTTATTAAGCAGATTTACCATCTCTGTTCCACTTTTATCAGCAAAAATCATGTTTAAAAAGCTACTGAAGTCGGCAAAACCACGCTGTTGAATGGTATTGCTTAGTCTGCCCTCGATAAGTGTTCTTTTCTGTGTTAAGTTAATCCCATACTTATTTTGCATGAAAGTAACCAAACGGGTAAAGTCGGCATCTGATATCTTTATCGCCATTTCCTAAAATCTCATTTCTTAATCAAATTTTAACATTAAATCGTGGTCAAAAATAATCTTCTTAATGTCAAGTATAAGCTTGATGCCATCATTCATCTCAAGAATGTAGTCAATAAACTTATTGTTGTTTACGTTATTGAGCTCTGGTGTTTTCGCAATATGCTTCTGAAATACTGATAAAACATCAAGCACTTCATCAACTATAAGTCCGACGGATATGTCCTTTAATGCAACTATAATAGTACAGGTGCGTTCATCATACTCAACTTCTTCTTTGCCAAAGCATGAACGCATATTTACAACAGGTACTACTTTACTACGAACATTTATAATGCCCTTTATAAAGTAAGGAACCTCAGCACAAGGAACGCGTGTAATCTTCGGTACACCTAAAATCTCAATTACATAAGGTATTTCAATTCCGAAAACTTGTTCACCTATCGCAAAAGTGAGAACTTTATTAATCTCGCTTTCCTTTTCGATAGCGGCGGTTTTCTTTGAATCCATTTTTTCTAAAGCAGTTGATACAGCCATTATATTCCCTCCTCTTAATACGCTTCAATAAGGTTCGGTACATCTACGATTAACGAAATGCTACCATCACCCATTATTGTACAGCCCGATAAACCAGCACCCTTAATATTGTATCTGTTTAAATAAGGCGGGAAAGGCTTTACAACAACCTGTTGTTCACCTATGAGTTTATCCGCGAACAAACATACGCTTTTATTGTCAGACTCAACTAAAAGCAAGATGCCATCTTCAAAGTCTGTGATTTGACTTGGGATAGCGAATTTTTCGTGGAGGCGGAGTATTGGATTACATACGCCTCTAATCATAATCATTTCGCCACGCTGTGTATCACGAATTATCTCGCTATTTTTAACCTTAAAGCTTTCGCGTATTGCTGAAATCGGGATAGTGAAGGTGGTATCATCAACCTGAACTTCCATTCCCTCAATAATAGCAAGTGTTAACGGTATCTTAATCATGAATGTGGTTCCGTATCCATGCTTGCTCTCTACTGTTAAGGAACCCCCGCACTTTTCGATATTCTGACGAACAACGTCCATGCCTACTCCACGTCCGCTATACTCTGTAACTACATCATTTGTGGAGAAACCAGGGAGTAAAATCATATTCTGAATTTCACGCTCGGTATATTCGCTAATAGGTTTCATCAATAGACCGTTTTGTTCTGCCTTTTGAAGCACCTTTTCTGTGTCTATTCCCTTACCGTCATCGCTAACAGTAATGATAACCTCTCCAGAGGAGCTCATAGCGTTTAGAAGAATTGTAGCTTTAGCAGGCTTACCCTTTTCAAGTCTCTCCTCAACTGTATCTTCAATTCCGTGATCCATACAGTTACGAACAAGGTGCATCAAAGGGTCATTGAGGTTGTCAACAATCGACTTATCGACTTCTGTGTTCTCGCCCTCAATCTTAAGCTCTGCATCTTTACCAAGCTTTACCTTCATGTCTCTGACAATTCTGTTCATCTTTTGGAATGGACCTGCAAGAGGAACCATTCGAATTGACATTACGGTATCTTGTAGTTCGTCTGTTAATTTCTTAAGCTCACGAGCAGACTTTAGGAAGCTTTCAAGCTTTAATCCTTCAAGCTCGGGATTTGAAATAACCATCGATTCTGTTGTTATAATTTCACCGACGATATCATGAAGCTGGTCAAGCTTCGATAAATTTACGCTGATTATACTCTGCTTACCGCTGTTAAGCTGTGCTGTCTGATTTGTGTTAGCTTGCGGTGTAGCGGGTAACGCTTTTTCCATATCCGATTCAGTAACTTCAACTTTCTTGGGTACAGGGGGTGCAGTAACTTTTTCCACAGGCTTAACCTCCTCTTTGACTGTTTCTGTAATTTGGGGCTTCACTTCTTCTAGCTTTGGCGAGGTATTTTCAGGTGATATCGAATTATTCTGTACAACCTCGTATGATTCAACATTAACAGCATTCTCTATTAGCTTTAAAACTATATCGTTATTATCAGCTTTAAAGGTTACAACAAAGCCCTCATCCATTATAATGCTACTAGTTGAGGGATCTCCCTCTAAATCCTTAGGATAGAAGTCACTAACCTCAGCCTCTTCTTTTATTTTATTAAGTAAAAGGAATGAACGTAGGTTCTCCATTTTACAGCCTTCCTGGAAGAAGATGCGAACAGACATAAAGCCTTCGTCGTTCTTAACGGCGCTTTGTGTCTCTGTGGCAGATACCGATACTTCGGGAGCCGCTGCTGAGGAAGTGGAGTCCATGCTGTTCAAAGTTGCAGCTCCAGCTTCTAGCTCTGAAAGTATTTGTGAAAAATCTGTCGCCACATAATCATCATCTGATGACTGTATTAACTCAACCTCCGCTTTAAATAAGTCGGACATACGGAATACCAAGTCATATACAAATGCAATATCAAGGGATTTTCCTGGGTTTTCACGGATTATGAAGAACATATCCTCCCCTTTGTGTGCTAGCATTTGTAAATTCTCAAATCCCATCATTGCGGAAGATCCTTTTACGGTGTGCATTATTCTGAAAATTTCGTTAATATCATTATCTGTAAACTCGTTAGCTTGCTCAGTGCGTAAAAGAATTTCGTCAAGCTGCTCTAGCAATGTATTGGTCTCGAAGATATACATATCAATCATTGCTTCCATTCCTGCTTCAACCTTTGACATTCTTTCTTACCCATTCCTTTCATTATTATAAACGCATGCTATAACTATAATAGTAACAGTATAACACATAGTTTTTTCTAAATTGTTAATAAACTATAAATTTCTTGTTATTTTTTTATGTTTTTTCTATTTAATTTGCTTATTTTCTCAAAATGTGATAGTATATAGATGAAATATTATAATTCTTCTATTAAGCGAGGAAAATAAAATGGCTCTTATACCTCAAATTAACAACCCTATTTCTGGGAGAAGCTATACCTCCTCATCAAATCTTTCCAGCCAGCAGAGTAATGAAAGCGGAGAGCTTTTTGATATAGTAGAGCTTGCAAAAACCATAGATGTAAATTCTTCCACCGAACAGGACAGCGGAAATGGACAGAAAGCAATGGCGGAAGCTAAAGACTTTCTTCCTATGTCAGTTAAGATTGCCAAAAATCCCACAATGGCAGTTGAGTCGCTTAAGCAGTTAATAAACAGCGATTTACTGAGTATTGCAAAATCTAACGGCTATACCGAGTTGTATGGTGAGCTTGATACTCTAATGAAAACGCTTTTTTTAAAGCCAGATGATATATTGAATGAAATCATGCTTCAGGAAAAACAAAACACTATGTTCAGCGGCAGTGATTTTTTTGATGTACTCCGAAATTTAGTAAGTACTGATGGAATCAAGGAAGCGCTTATTTATAACACAAATAATTTATCTGGTAATAATATACCCGAGGAAAAGCCTCTCGTAAATAATCCTAATCTCTACCCTATCAACAGTAACATAACTTCAACTAAAAATCCAGCAGCAGATAATATAAAGAATGCTGTGGGTAATCTGTTAAAAGCAATAAACTACACCGAAAATAAAGATGAAATTTTAAATGCACTGTCCTCTAATATGAAGTTTCTGTCGAAATACTTCTCACCAAATAAGGCTTTATCCGAACAGCTTGAAATACTCTCGAATGCATGGGGCAGTAAGGAAGCTCCCGAATTATTTGAAAATCTAAAAAACGAAACTCTCTATATATTAAAGAATGTATCTGAAAGCCTCTTAAACAACGAGCATACCCAAGTACTTATACCGCTCGTAATACATAATCTATCAAGATATAACACAAATGAAAATATATTAAAAGACTATTTTTCGCAGCTTTCATCATTAATACCAAATCAAGATATCACCAATAAGCTCAACATTACCTTTGATAAATTAATTAAAAACCTTTTTCCAGATACATCAAGTGAATTTGAACTTGAAGATGTGAAAGTTTATGATACACCTTATAATACTACAAATCAAACAAAAAATCAACCCCTAGAAGTGAAAAACTATGCAGAAAGTCAAATTCCGAAATTTCTTAAGGCAAAATTATCCGATGAAGATTATATGGCTCAAATCGAATTTAATGATGAAACGGTAAATGCCCCCGTAAGAAGCTATCTACTCGGCAAATCATCAGGGCTTGAGTCAATAAAAAATATACTTATCAGTCTCGTAATAGAATATGACGCAAAGAATGTATTAAGCAGCGAGTTAAACCAAATTGACAATATCAGCTCACTTGTGGATTATCTTAATAATATTTTGAAGGATATGCCTGATACGCCTGAAAGACAGCAAATTTATGACGGCTTCGTCGAGATTATCAACAATATGGCGGAAAAAAACGAGTTACCACCCGAGCCTTTTAAGTATAAGTTTATTCCAGAGGAATTAAAAGATAATAATATCTTTAATACTTCGCAAAATGTTAATTCAATAAAGGAAAAATCTTCCGATGAATCAAGCATAAAGCAGTTAGTCGAGTTTGTAGAGAAGAATATCGACCATTCGGCTTTAAAAACGATTAATAATTATAACGCTTCTAATTTGCTCCAAAGCCTTATAAACGCTCCAGGAGTTTTCACTCCGCTTGCACATTATATAATACCGCTCCAGATTGAAGATACTCAGGCTTTCGGTGAACTTTGGGTAGACCATGATGAGGAATCCTCGGGGAGTAATATTAACGGCAGTGCAAATAATTATCATCTGTTCCTCACCTTTGAGGTTGAGGCGCTTGGGCGTTTTGAGGTTGATATGATTTCTTCAGGGCAAAATGTAAACCTGTCGTTGCTCCATCCAGAGGAATTTAAGGACAGAGCGGAACCTCTAATACGAAAGGTGAATAAAATCGTTGCTCAATCTGGCTATATAACCAAAAGCTTCACTAGCGGAACATTAAAAAAACCACATAATCTAACAGACGTTTTTCCGAGCATTAATGAAAGGAGAACTGGTTTTAATGTCAAAGCGTAATTTTAACTACGGGCAGAAAGCCGCAGTTGCTTTAAAATACAATCCAGAAGCCAATTATGCACCAGTAGTGGTTGCGTCTGGTCTTGGAGAGCTGGCTCAAAAAATAGTAAATATCGCAGATGAGAACGGAATTCCGATTTATCGTGACGACAGCACCGCAGCGCTGCTTGTAATGCTTAACAGCGGCGCATCGATACCTCCTGAATTATATTCAATTGTCGCTTCAATTTATGCCGAGGTGGTTTTTAACG
>JAVBPL010000059.1:0-6540 GCA_031549645.1 Ruminiclostridium sp.
AAGGAAAAAAATAGCTTATCTTAATCCAAGCTTCTTCATTTTTTCAAGTATTTCTTTTCGCCTTAGAGCTGTGGCTTCTTCATCTTTGGCGTAAAATTCATCGCTTTTGACTATTACGTCACCCTCTTTGACTGGATAATCAAATAGGTTTATATCAAGGGTTTCCATCTGCTCATCGTTTTCGACTATTACTATATTATCTTCTATTCTATCAACTATCAGCATTTTATTCCTCCAATTCGGTTTGCGCCGTTCCCTTTTCGGTTATTATTTCAAGAGATTCACCGTCACTTACAAAGACGATATTACCGTTTCGGTCTGTCCTATATATAGTATACCCCTGCGAAATCAAGTTTTTCACGGTATTTTCGTTTGGGTGATTATACGAATTTGGAGCACCTACTTCAATTACGGCAAATTCGCCACCAACTGCTTTTAAAAAACTTTTCTTACTCGATGTACTGCTGCCATGATGTGCTACCTTTAAAACTCTTGCAGATACATTTGTATTATTATCGAGAATATCATTTTCACTCTCTTTTTCTATATCTCCCGTAAACAGGAAGGTATTCACTCCATGCGTAAGCTTAAAAACAACCGAATAGTTATTGAGATCATCATAATCCTTGAGTGGTGCTAATATATCGATAAATGTATTGTCACCAAGGTCAAAGCTTAAGTTCTCGTTTGCAAATATAACCTCCGTATTATTTTTTTCAATTGAACTAATTAGTCTTCTATAAGTGCTAGTCGTCGGGATAATTTCATCCTTAATGTCTGGCATTATTATTTTTTTCACTGTTACTTCATCAATTATATACGACATTCCACCCGCATGGTCGGAATGGGGGTGGGTTACTATTATGTAATGCAGTGTGTCGATATTATATGAGTCCAGATAATTCAGAACCTTAGTATAATTCTCGTTTTCTCCGCTATCGATAAGTATATTATATTCGGGGGTTATAATAAGCTCGGAGTCCCCCTGCCCTACATCAATAAAATGTACTGAAACGTTTTCAGAAGGAAACGCAACAGATACATCATTATTAAGACCGAAAAAGCTATAAATACCTTTCCATGTCGGCAGATTTTCATTTTTCAAAATGCTGCTGTTTATTGTTATAAGTGCAGCAATTATGATTAAAGTTATAACAGTAATAAGGATAAATCTTTTACCGCTTTTTGTTTGTGCGCTTCGAAGTGCTGCCTTTTTTACGGCTCGCTTGTTGATTTTCGTTATGTCGCTGAACTTTATGTATTTGTTCTTTGCCATTTTTACCCCCAAATTCCTCATGTATTAAGCAATCTTTATCTTTTCCGATTAGATGTCGGTTCCCTGTCATTATTAAAGCTTTCTTTACAAGCTCTTTATTCTCAGGTTTATAATACTGGAGTAACGCTCTTTGGAGCTGTTTTTCGTCTGAACGCTTGGGTACATATACATTTTCACCTGTGTACGGATTTATTCCTGTGTGGAACATAGCTGTTGATATTGTCCCTGGTGTAGGGTAGAAATCTTGAACCTGTTCAGGTCTGATGTTATTCTTCTTTAGATATATAGCCAAATCCACTGCATCTGATATAGTCGAACCGGGGTGCGAGGACATTAAATATGGAACAAGATATTGTTCTAACCCGCAGCGTTTGGTTTGCTCGTTAAATTTTGCCTTAAACTCATCGTAAGTGTTAATATGCGGTTTACCCATCAAATCCAAAACTCGTTCGCTAGAATGCTCAGGCGCAACCTTTAATTGCCCACTCACATGGTTTTCTACAAGCTCCCGTAGAAATTCATCGCTCTTATCCTTCATTACATAATCATACCTAATACCTGAACGAATGAAAACCCTTTTTACACCCTTAATCGCCCGTATTTTACGAAGAATATTTATATACTCGGTATGGCTCACCTCTATATTGGGGCATGAATGACATTTTTTACCTTTACATAAGCCTTGCTTAAGCTGTTTTTGGCAAGACGGATTTCTAAAGTTTGCAGTAGGCCCACCCACATCATGAATATAGCCCTTGAACCTTTTGTTCTTTGTTAAAGCCACCGCTTCATTTATAAGCGAATTTTCGCTTCTTGTTTGAATACGTCTGCCTTGATGTAATGCTATTGAACAAAAATTGCAAAAGCCGAAACAACCTCTGTTATGGGTAAGCGAAAATTCGACCTCCTCAATTGCAGGAACGCCGCCAAGCTTCTCGTATATTGGGTGATAGGTACGCATATATGGAAGCTCATAGGTTTTATCCATTTCCGACTGTGTAAGGCTTCTCTGTGGGGGATTTTGAACTAGCATTATATTTCCGTGACGCTGTATAATCGTTTTGCCGTAAACCTCATCTTGCTCGTCGTACTGCTTTTTACAGGCTAGGGCATAACATTTTTTATTCTCTTTTACAAGCTCAAAGCTGTCGCATTGGACAGCTCCCATTGGGGTGTCTTTCGGTTCTACAAGGTAACAGGTTCCTTTAACATCGTGCAATTGGGATAAAAGCTCGCCTGAGCTTAACCGCATCGCAATTTCAGTTATAGCAAGCTCTCCCATTCCATATATGAGTAAATCCGCTTTAGTGTCTACCAGTACAGACGGCATTACCGAATCCGACCAATAATCGTAATGTGCAAATCGTCTTAGCGAGGCTTCCAAACCGCCAATCGCTATTTGTGAATTTGGATAAAGCCGCTTTATACACTTTGAATAAACAGTTAAGGCTCTATCAGGTCGTTTTCCGCCCTTTCCGCCAGCACTGTAAGCGTCATCCCAACGCTTTTTCCCTGCTACTGTATAATTCGACACCATACTGTCAATGTTTCCACCGTTAATTAAAAACGCATATTTGGGTTCACCAAGTGCAGTATAATCATTATCGCTAACAGGCTGTGCAATAACACCCACGGTGAAGCCTAAACTCTCTATTGTTCTTGATATAATGGCAATACCAAAGGAGGGATGGTCAACATACGCATCCCCCGTTATACATATAAAATCCAATTGATTTATGTTATTATTAACTAAATCATCTCGGGAAATCGGTAAAAATCCCATTTTCATCCCCATTTATTAATCTTGATTTATTTTCCGTTCATACCATTCCTGGCGTGTCATTAATATTTCACGGGGCTTTCCGCCCTTGAATTCGCCAACGATGCCCATTTCCTCCATAATATCAATCAGCTTTGCGGCTCGTCCATAACCAAGACTAAGCTTTCTCTGGAGATACGATGTACTTGCTTGTCCCGCTTCGATTACCACCTCGATTGCTTCCTCAAGCTTATCATCGGATAAATCAAGGCTATTACCCCCACCCGATTTACTCTTGTCGTTTGCTGATACAATCTCAGCTTGACGTTCAATTTCTTCGATTACGCTTTCGTCATAGCTTAAAACAAACGAATTCTTAATAAATTCTACTACTCTTTCAACCTCTTTGTCAGACACCCAGCAGCCCTGTACGCGTGTGGGTTTTGGCATTCCGACTGGAAAATAAAGCATATCTCCCTTACCTAAAAGCTTCTCTGCACCTGCGGAGTCAATAATCGTTCGGCTGTCAACCTGAGATGCAACCTTTAGGGCTATTCGGCTGGGTATATTTGCTTTTATAACACCTGTTACTACGTTTACAGAAGGTCTCTGTGTTGCAATTACAAGATGCATTCCAGCCGCACGGGCCATTTGTGCCAGACGGCAAATGCTGTCCTCGACTTCACCGGGAGATGCCATCATTAAGTCAGCCAGCTCATCAATAAAGATTACGATTTGAGGCAGCGGTGCTATTTCGGGATTACCCTTACTGAGTGAATTATATCCGTTTAAATCTCTGACGTTATTATCGGCAAACATTTTATAACGGTTTAGCATTTCGGTTACTGCCCAACCTAATGCACCAGCGGCTTTCTTCGGATCAGTCACAACCGGTATCAAAAGATGTGGTATTCCGTTATAAATCATAAACTCAACAGCCTTGGGGTCAATCATCAAAAGCCTTACTTCATCTGGAGTTGAGCGGAATAATATACTCATGATAATTGAATTCACGCAGACAGATTTACCTGAGCCAGTAGTACCTGCAATTAGCAAATGCGGCATCTTTGCAATATCTGCAATAATTATATCACCCGAAATGTCTTTACCTAGCACTGCGCCTAGCTTGCTATCTGTCTCATTAAAGGTAGTGCTGTCTACAAGTGACCTGAATGGTACGGTTTCTACCTTTTTATTAGGGACTTCTATTCCGACAGCAGCTTTATTAGGAATAGGCGCTTCAATTCTAACACCCGCAGTCGCAAGATTTAACGCAATATCATCAACTAGACCTGTAATCTTTGAAATTTTAACACCCGCCGCTGGTTGAAGCTCATATCTCGTTACAGACGGACCACGACAAACACCTACAATTTTTGTCTGCACACCAAAGCTTTTTAAGGTCTCAACAAGTGTTACAGAATTATTCTCAAGCTCTGCTGCTATATCCTCATCGCTCTTTTCGTGAATTATATCGTTTAGAAGTACAACTGGAGGAAGTGAATATTGCTCCTTCAACACAGCATAGCTTGGTATTTTTTCTATTATTTCTATATTTTCAGCCGCTTCAACAGCTTCAATGTTTTCCGAAGCCATTATTTCGTTTTCATTAGCGATGCTCTGTGCATTTTCTTCTACTGCTTCTTCCTTAAAAGCCTCAATCGCTTCTAAAACAGCATTATTCTCACTTTTATCTTCATCTGGTGAATACGGACCATCCTCGTATTCCGTCTTTAGAACACTTGGTGTTTCGTCGGTTATGTAGGATTTTAACTCTTTAGTAAAGCTTTCATTCTCTGAAATTTGCTCCTCTATCTCGGAGTTATTCCCTTTTACATTTCTTCCCGATGAGGTTGCCGCCTCAATTGATGCAAATTTTCTAGCTCTCTCAAGTTCTATATCCTGAAGCTCAAGCTCCTTCTTGCGAACAGCTTCGTTTACAATATTTTCCTCTTCGTATCTGCGTTCGTTCTCCAGCTTTAATATTTCGCTGTCCTCTCTGTACTGCCTTTGCTTTGCTTTAATTCCACCGCCAAGCTTCTTGAAGGGTATCCCGATAGCCTTTAAAAAATCGAGTAAGCTAATATTCGCAGTAAGCATAACAAAAACAAATACAATTAAAACAATAATAATTCCAGCTACCACTCTGCCGAACAGAAGTAGCGGCACACCAAAAATAAGCCCTGCGACTCCTCCCCCGATTAATTTTACACCCTCAGAGTATATGAAGCCGATTGACTCGAAGAAACCTTTTTCTTCCCCTGTGTTCCCTACAAATAAAATCTGCATGGCTGCACTTATCAGCAGTACCATTATGCATAACTGAATAAGCTTAACTTTTATGGTGCTTCTGGTTTTATTTGCCGAAAGCATTATTGAAATATAAATAAGAATTGGACCAATGAAGAACACCGATATTCCAAAAAGTCCGCGTAAGGCAATATGTATCAGATCTGCGGCATTAGGACTTTCAGTATCAGTACTTCCAATAAACGCAAATACTATGAACAAAATACCCATTGCGAAAAGAATGACAGACCATATTTGCCGCCTTCTATTATCCCTTTTTACTGCTTCGCTTGACCTTTTTTCCGCTTGAGCCTTTGTAGTTGTTCTTTTAGTTGCCTTTTTAACTGCCATTATTTTTATTTTCCCTTTTCACTATAAATTGAGATTAATTATTAAGATATTTCCAGTGACCTTTTCAAATATACCCCAGCCTATACATAATAAGCCAAGAATTGCTGTATAAATTGCAAAAATCTTAAACTTTTCGTTTTTAATTATTATTTTTACAAGCTTAATCGATAAGAAGCCTACCACCGCTGCAACTATGAAGCCGATTATTAGTTCAGGATAATCAAGCACTATATCGGAGCTTAAAGCCTCCTTTATTTCTAAAACACTTCCGCCTAGAATTGCGGGGATACCCAAGATAAAAGAAAATGTAACCGCAGTTTGTCTGCTTAGTCCGCAAAACAATCCGCTGCTTATCGTTGAACCTGACCTTGACACACCTGGGAATAAAGCAATACACTGAAATAACCCGACTGTTATGGCGTCCCGAATTTTCATATCCTTACCAGTTTTATACCCCTTAACACAGGCATCAGATAAAAACAGTAATATTGATGTAAATATAAAGGCAAAGCCTTCAAAAATTATGTCGCCATCACCCTCGACTGAGATGAATATATCCTTAAACATATAAACAGGGATTAAAATTAATGTCGCAATGATAACCATGAACATCATGCGGCGGTCATCATTCATTTTACTCCACTTAAATTTACCAGTGAAAACATCGGCTATTGTGAGGAAAAACTCCTTTATCATACCTATAATAGTTGGCGCAAATGCAATAAATACTGCAACAAGCGTACCTAAATGAAGGACTATCGAATTTATAAGGCTTTCTTCCTTAATATTCATAAAATGCTGCATTACCGAGAGATGCCCCGAACTCGAAACAGGTATAAATTCGGTAAAGCCTTGTATTATTGCT
>JAVBPL010000143.1:0-11935 GCA_031549645.1 Ruminiclostridium sp.
ATCCATACCAATATAGTGTATACTCATTGTAGTGGCCTCCTTTTGTTTGCGGTAATTCCCGTTCGTATTTATTGTAGTATTTACAATTCTTTTCGGGTAAATCCACGTTCTTACAAAATGGGGTCACTACATATTGTCTAATGTCATATTTATTTGCACCACAATTCGACATTTAATATTTGTCGAACTATGTCAATTCCTTTTATCACTCTGGGCGACACAACTTGCAAGGCTCATACAGCTTAATGGCCTCCGACAACTCAATTTCCATGGTACCACTGTTTTTTATAGCGGAGCAATCCGAGCGGTGATATTTTTTTCCCGTTATTGTTATATATACCGTCGTTTTGTTAGTTGTGGCTTCTATCAACTCGGAGGTCTCTGTTGTTGTTGAGCTCTCTGCTGTTGTAGTTTCCGTTATTTCTTCGGTGACAATTGGGCTATTAGCCGTTTCTGTTGGCGGTGTTTGGTTATGATTGCTAGTTGTATTAAGCAAAAAATACAGGCAGCTTATAACTAAGCCCAGACTGGCTATACTTGTCCCAGAGGTTATGAATGTTCTTTTCCGCTTAATAAAATTATTATGCTTTAAAATGTCGCTAGCGAAATCGTTGGCGACTTTTTCTTTTTGTACATCGGTATTATGTATTGCACCTGATGTAAATAGATGCTCATTGTAGATATGCCCTTCTTCGTGGTAGAGGATATAAGCTTTGTCGCTTGTGCTACAATTTGACAGCAAAAAAACAATCTTGTTTTCGCCGCCGATGTAAGTAAAACCCTTGCCAGTCTTTGAGGCTTCGTGTAACCCCGTACTTTTTAGCAACTCCTCAACATAATCGTTATTAAAATCGTGAGAAAATTCAATAATTTTGAACCCTTGGGTTTCAATAACCTCTCTTATGTCTTTGTAGCCTATAACCTTATTTTGCAATCCATATTGCTTTAAAAACGTTTTAAAATCTTTCAACATTGTGTGACACCTTTCTATAATTAATATAGATATTTTATCCTATGATGTCACTCAATACAAAGTTATTTATTTTCTTGTTTCTCGGCTTTTGTTAACAGCTCGCTTATTCTCTTTCTTTCTTCGGTGGTAGTTGTCTTTTTGTTATTATCAGTTCCCTCGAAAGCAGCGGTATTAATATTATTTATCGTGGCTCTCTGGAAGTCTGCGGTTGTTCTTGAGGAAAGAGGTACAGAATTGGCTGCAGTATCGTAAATGATATCGTACTCGGGTTTATTAAAGATGAAATCTACGGTTGATTTATCGCTTTCGTTTAGTATGCGGTATTTTTTAATATGTAGTATTTCAATATCATTAATAGGAAATTCGTCATCTTCTATAATGCTAGATTTTTTAATCTTAAAATAGTCTGCGATTTTTTGTATTGCCCCCATTCTCGGTATCTTTGTACCGTTTTCCCAACTGGATACAGCCTTATCTGAAACGCCTGCTATCTCGGCAAGTTCTTCTTGGGACATACTGTGATTTAACCGCAACCTTTTAATATTGTCGCCCATAGACATAATAAAATCACCTTCTTTAATAATATAATACACCAAAAGAAGATAAATGTCAACATATAATTAAAAAATATCTACTTTAGGTATTGACAATCTACTAAAAGTAGTGTATTATATAAAAAAGGAGGTGGATGCAATTGAACTTAACTCTAAAAAAAGCAAGGGTTATATCAGATAAAACTCAAAAAGAAATGGCACAAGCACTTGGGGTTTGCGTTGATACATACCGCAAATTGGAAAATCATCCAGATGATGTTACTGTAAAGCAAGCAAAGATTGTTTCAAACATAACAGGAATATCTTATGACGATATTTTTTTTACAGCCAACTCTACTTAAAGAAGAGTTGGTAGAAGGAAGGAAAGGGAAATGAAGAGTGGAGAGGGGGTGAGATAGGTGGAAGAACTCGAATTGAGAATAAAAAAATTAGAAGATTTTATTAACGACCCCGAAACTGATGTACGTGATAAATTTGCAAAGACAAACGCAAGAGATATTTTGATTGGGGAAATGTTAAGGTTACAAGGGTTAAACGAAAAAGCAAAAGACGGTAATGAAATCAGAGCTAATGCAAAAGTGATTTCCGAAACGGCATTAACTTTTGTTGAAATAATGAAAGTTTAAAGTTATCACAGAACATAAAAAAGTTTCTAAGGGGTGCAGAACCTTAAGAACTTCTAAACAAAGCTTTAATCAGAAAACGAAAATAATCCATTATGTGCATTTAAAGTTAATTCTGTCGGACTACCACATATTCCGCAATACACGTCATTGTGTTCACATACTGCGTTACACTTATCCGAGCTGCATTTATTATCGCTTATTACCGATTTCCCACAAAAACGGCAATATGTATCGCCAAATAAAATTTTCGGATTTTTACATCTACAATATTCAAAACCCATTCCGTCACATCCTCCCTGTCGCCTACATTATATCACAGGTGACAATATATTTCAACAATAAAATTAAATCGACTAAATATGACAAGTTGCGACAGTTCAATTTATAAACAATTGATGCAAACGACAAACATCGACAAAGAAAGCGAGGTGAACTACATGGGCATTTTAGACGAAAGAAAAAACTCGTCTACAAGACGAGCGGCTGCAAGAGCTGATTTTTTTAAGCAACCACGGTTTACGGCAGAAAAGCCAAAGGAGTGGAGCGAATTACCGTTGTTTATTAATGTGGAATACATAGCAAGGCTACTTGAAATCAACGAAGCAACGATTTCGGCGTGGTGCCGTACAGGCAAACTCCCAGCGACAAAGAAAGCCAGCAAATGGATCGTTAAAAAAGACGATTTTATTGAGTTTATGGACAGAGACAAAACAAAGAAAGGAGCCTCATAACATGACCAACATTAACCTAAAACAATGCATGAAGCTATACAACGCAGGTAAGCTTACCGAGCTATCTGATAACTGGTTTATGAAGCGTGGTTATTTCGTCGTGCGCATGGGTGGGAAGGTCTACGATATCATTAAGCTTGAGACGGTGACTATATGAAAAACCCAAACAAATATCTCTACATACTCATAGCGATATGCATACTTATATTAATAGCAACGGTAATAAGATAGCTCCTTCGGGGCAGAAAGGATGAAACATTATGAACGAAGTAAAAATTAATATACCTGAACACGGATTAGGATTTACCGCAATTTACGGTGAATATATCAACGGCGGTTTTATTGCGATACCAGCATTGGGTATCAGTGCCGATTTATCTGATTGCTCGGACATAAATTATAATTCAAGTAGAATATGCAAGGCACTTGAAAAAACACCTATATGCAGTGCGTTTTCTAGTGGGACAATATGGAGCATTTCGTCGTTTATAGCTAAGGCGATAGAAGTGGACTATCTGATGAATGTTAAAGGATTAACAGAAGATGAATTATAAACGCAAAAAGCTTGACTGACGGCAATCAATCAAGCTAATAAGGTCGGACGTATGGTACATCCCAAAAATGTCACTTAAATTGTACCATACTTTTGATAAATTGTCAAATTTATTATGAAAGGTAAAAAAATTATGTGCAAATTAAAATCGGTAATTGTTTTAAAGGAGCAAATATTTTGTCCTGATTACGACAGCCACACTGATATGTTGGCGGAACTCGGCATAGAGGACACCACAGCAAACGCAGAGAGGCTATTTGTCAGGGTCGAGTTATATCCCGAAAATGGCGACCCATTTACTCCTTTAGCTGAGTGGGTTTATAAAAAGGACCAGGATATTACGCCTGAATGGTATGTGAAGGATTATGAAGAAAAGCGAGTGCGTGAAGCTGTAGAAAACTGGGCTAAGAACCGTATTTACATAGGGGTTGATGGGCTTAAATTGTCAGAAGGTGCTGGGTATTATCTTAAGGATTGTATAAACATCACTATGTACGGCTCCTCACAGGTTAATGAGATGTACGGCTCCTCACAGGTTAATCGGATGTACGGCTCCTCACAGGTTAATGAGATGTACGGCTCCTCACAGGTTAATCGGATGTACGGCTCCTCACAGGTTAATCGGATGTACGGCTCCTCACAGGTTAATGAGATGTACGGCTCCTCACAGGTTAATCGGATGTACGGCTCCTCACAGGTTTCTATCCCTGTAAACTGGTCTCAAAACGTTAAAACAGATATAATTATTTTATCTGATAATGCGATTATTAAAGATGCTCGGTGTAAAAAGATATTTACAAGCGGCGATTGGGAGTTGGTTACGGTTGATAAAAAGGAGCAAGTATAATGTACATAACCATTGATAACTGCATAGACTGCCCGAGCATGGGTTTACCCTGCCAAGGTGATATATGCCCAAATAAACCAAGCCAGGTATTGGTGTGTGACGAGTGCGAGGCAGAGGAGCAGTTATATAGGTATGGTATCAAGGAACTATGCACAGGGTGCGTATTAAAACAGCTTGAGGCTGTTTAAAACAAAGAAAGGAATGTTGTAATGGTATATATTAAAAACGAAACCGAGGAAATGGCTATAACAAGTGGTATTATCAAAAGAGCGCAAAAGGTGGTTATATACGGTCCCGAGGGAATAGGCAAATCGACCTTTGCGTCTTGCTTCCCAGGCCCGTTATTTATTGACATAGAAAACGGCACAAGCAACCTAGACGTTAAGCGGTTGAAACGGTCAAACAGTTGGGAAATGTTACTATCTCAGCTTGCAAGCATTCAAAAAAACCCTAGTATATGTAAGACGCTTGTTATTGACACAATCGATTGGGCTGAAAGGCTATGCTTGGGTTATATTTGTGCAAAGAATAATAAAAAGGGAATTGAAGATTTCGGATATGGTAAGGGGTATGTTTACCTCATGGAGGAAATGAACAAATTCCTTGATTGGTGCGATGAGTTAATAAAAGTGGGTATTAATGTAGTTTTATTAGCGCATGCTCAAATTGTAAGATTTGAACAGCCCGATGAAACGGGTTCGTACGATAGATGGGAGTTAAAGCTTCAGAAAAAGACTGCTCCTATTGCAAAGGAATGGGCTGATGCCTTGTTTTTTGCAAACTACAAAACCATTGTTGTGAACGTGGATAATAAAGGAGCCTCAAAAGGTAAAAATAAAGCTCAAGGCGGAAAACGAGTTATGTATACAACACATAATTGTTGTTGGGATGCAAAGAACAGATACGGGTTAGCCGACGAGATTGATTTTGATTATTCTTTAATAGCGCCTCACATTGATGATAGCATAAAAGCCGAAAAAACAGAACCGTCTAAGGTTGAGATTGAGGCGGAGAACGAGCCAGTGGCGCAACCAGTAAAAGAAGAACCGCAATCTGAGAAAGCTGTTAAAGAGCCTGCAAAAATCCCGCCGCCAGGCGAGTATCCATTCACCTTTGGAGATGAGGAACCCGAGCAAACGCCAGAAGGAATTCCAAAGAAGCTAGTTGAGCTGATGACAGAAAACAAAGTTTCGGAGGCGGAAATTCGTACAGCGGTTGCTTCAAAAAATTACTACACACAGGACACCCCTATTAACAAATATGATTCCACGTTTATCGAGGGTGTGTTGATTGGAGCCTGGGAGCAGGTATTTGCAATGATAAAGAATACAAGAAAATAAGGAGAATTACTATGGCAGACATTATTGAACGTGAATTAGGTTGGGACGACGAAATAAGTAACGATAGTCCCGAGTATGTTACATTACCAGCGGGAGATTACGATTTCGAAATTACTGGATTTGAGCGTGGCAGATTTGATGGAAGCGAAAAGCTTCCTCCATGCAACAAAGCGGTTGTTTCGGTTAAGATTGCAAACGATACAGGTGTTTGTATTGTTAATCACCAGTTGTTTATGCACACAAAAACAGAAGGGCTGTTGTGTGCGTTTTTTACCGCAATAGGCCAGCGCCAACATGGCGAAAAATTAAAAATGAATTGGAATGCAGTTATTGGCTCCAAAGGAAGATGCAAGCTTGGTGTTCGCGAATATATCAGCGATAAATCTGGTGAGACTATTAAAATTAATGAAATCAAGAAGTTTTATGAACCGAAACCTGCATTTACTCCAGGGGCGTTTTAATGGAACTCAGACCATATCAAAATGAAGCAAAGCAAGCAGTGCTGGACGAATGGCAGAATGGCAATCAGAAAACATTGCTTGTGTTGCCCACTGGGACAGGTAAAACAATAGTCTTTTCTAAGATTATCGAGTCTTGTGTGACAAACGGCGAACGTTCCCTTATTCTTGCGCACCGAGGGGAACTACTCGACCAGGCGGCAGACAAGCTGATAAAATCAACTGGGCTCGGCTGTGCGGTTGAAAAAGCTGAGCAATCTTGCCTTGGCAGTTGGTTCCGTGTTGTAGTTGGTTCCGTACAGACACTTATGCGTGAAAAGAGACTATCACAGTTCCCACAAGATTATTTCAACTCTATTATTATTGATGAAGCGCATCATTGTTTATCGGATAGTTATCAAAGGGTACTAGAACATTTCTGCGATGCAAATGTGTTAGGTGTAACCGCTACACCCGACCGTGGAGACATGCGCAATCTAGGAGCATATTTTCAATCTCTTGCGTATGAATACACCTTACCAAAAGCTATTAAAGAGGGTTATTTGTCACCTATTAAAGCCCTTACAATTCCGCTAAAGCTTGATTTGTCAAATGTAGGCATGCAATCTGGCGATTTTAATGTTGGTGAGCTTGGCGATGCGCTTGAGCCATATTTATATCAAATTGCAAAGGAAATGAAAGAGCATTGTGCGGACCGAAAGACGGTTGTGTTCCTTCCTCTTGTAAAAACAAGTCAAAAATTTAGGGATATCTTAAACGAATGTGGCTTCAACGCAGCAGAGGTAAACGGCAGCAGCTTAGACCGCGAACAGATACTAAAGGATTATGACAACGGCAAATATAATGTCCTGTGTAATTCAATGCTCCTTACCGAGGGTTGGGATTGTTCATCAGTAGATTGTGTTGTTGTGCTTAGACCAACAAAGGTACGCAGCCTATATAGTCAAATGGTAGGGCGTGGCACAAGGCTCCACCCTGGCAAAAAGGATTTATTGTTACTTGATTTTCTTTGGCATACCGAGAAACATGAGCTGTGTCACCCTGCACATCTCATTTGTGAGAATGAGGAAGTCGCTAAGAAAATGACAGTAAATATTGAAAGTGCTGGTGTGCCAATAGATATATCAGAGGCGGTGGAGCAGGCTGAAAGCGATGCTGTCGCAGAACGTGAAGCTGCTCTTGCTAAGAAGCTTTCAGAAATGAAAAAACGTAAGCGTGCACTTGTGGATCCGTTGCAATTTGAAATGTCTATACAAGCTCAAGACCTTGCAAGTTATGTTCCGTCGTTCGGCTGGGAAATGTCGCCAGCGACCGATAAGCAGAAGCAGATACTTGAAAAATTGGGTATTCTGCCAGACGAAATTGACAATGCAGGTAAAGCGGCTATGATACTTAACAAGCTCGATAAACGTCGTACAGAAGGACTAACAACCCCTAAACAGATACGGCTACTAGAAAGTAAAGGCTTTGAGCATGTAGGCTCGTGGCAATTTGAAACAGCAAAGAACCTTATAAATAGAATAGCAGCTAATGATTGGCGGGTGCCCTATAATATCAATCCGAAAGAGTTCAATCCTAATATTGGAGCGTGAAAATGAATAAAGGTTACGACTTAATTGAAATACTAAACCACATAGACCCTGCATTGTTGACATATCAAGAGTGGGTTAATGTTGGCATGGGGTTAAAAGAGGCTGGATATGCTGCTTCAGATTGGGATAACTGGAGCAGCGGGGACAGAGGAAGATATCACCCAGGGGAGTGCTTAAAAAAGTGGGAAAGCTTTACAGGTGCAGCGAAGCCTGTTACTGCAGGAACCGTAGTGCAATATGCAAGAGAACAAGGCTGGTATCCAGTACGGGAAGAATATGAGCTTGACTGGGATGCTGAAATTGGGGGTAAAGACGACCTAGTTGTAGTAAATCATAACTGGCTTGAGAATAAGGATATCCGAGAACCCGCACTGTGGGACCCCGCAAAAGAATTGATTACATACTTAAAAACTTTGTTTGAAGCATCTGAAAATGTTGGTTATGTCAGCAAGAGCTATCAAAACGATGAAAACAAATATGTGCCAGCAAATAAAGGAAACTTCGACCGAACAGCAGGTGAATTAATACACCTGCTTGCAAAATGCAATGGTGATATAGGAGCAGTTATAGGAGATTACGCACAGGAGGCGGGGGCATGGATACGTTTCAATCCTCTTGACGGCAAGGGTGTAAAGAACGAGAATGTTACCGATTTTAGGTATGCTCTTGTAGAATCTGATGTTATGGAAATCGAGCAACAGAATGCAATTATAAGAGAATTGGAGCTACCTGTTGCATGTTTAGTCCACTCTGGTAAAAAAAGCTTGCATGCTGTCGTTAAAATTGATGCTTCTAGCTACGACGAATATCGCAAGCGTGTTGATTATCTGTATAATATATGCCAAAAGAACGGACTTAAGATAGATAGTCAAAATCGCAACCCTTCTCGTTTATCCCGTATGCCTGGTGTCATGCGTGGAGAACAGAGACAATTTATAGTAGATACAAATATAGGCAAAGAAAGCTGGCACGAATGGCAGGAATGGATCGAAAGCGTAAACGATGATTTACCAGAACCCGAAAGCATGGCTAGTGTATGGGATAATCTACCAAAGTTATCAGAGCCACTTATAAATGGTGTACTAAGGCAAGGGCATAAAATGCTTATTGCGGGTCCTTCCAAAGCGGGAAAATCGTATGCACTTATTGAGATGTGTTGCGCAATAGCCGAGGGGAAGAATTGGTTGAACTGGCAGTGTACTCAAGGGAAGATACTATATGTTAATCTTGAGCTGGACAGAGCCAGCTGTCTGCACCGCTTTAAGGATGTATATACAGCACTTGGTTGGAAACCCGATAGTTTAAACAACATTGATATATGGAATTTACGAGGTAAATCTGTACCAATGGATAAACTTGCACCTAAACTGATACGCAGGGCTGCAAAAAAAAGCTACATAGCAATTATTATCGACCCTATCTACAAGGTTATCACGGGCGACGAAAACAGTGCCGACCAAATGGCTCATTTTTGTAATCAATTTGACAAGGTATGCACAGAGCTTGGTTGCGCCGTAATATATTGTCATCATCATAGCAAAGGCGGACAAGGTAGCAAGAAAAGCATGGATAGAGCTTCTGGCTCGGGAGTTTTTGCAAGAGACCCCGATGCGCTTCTCGACCTTATAGAGCTTGAAATCACAGACAATTTACTCAAACAGCAACAGAATAAAGCGGCATGCAAAGTGTATACAGATTATTTATTTGAACGTGTAAACGACTGGGAGGATAAAGTTTCACAAGATGATTTGTGCTCCGAAAAAGCAATGCAGGAAGCCTGCAAAAGCATGTTAACTAACGAGGAATACTCGGAGGTTGTGACGTTAATTATAACTGCTAAAAAAGCAACAGAAAGCCGTTCGGCGTGGCGGATAGAGGGAACATTAAGGGAGTTTCCAAAGTTCTCTCCAGTTAATTTGTGGTTTGATTATCCTATTCATACAGTTGATTGTATCGGAGTGCTTCAAGATGTAGATGCAGAGGGGGACAAAGCACCGTGGCAGAGAGCAGTCGATAAAAGAAAAAAGAACGCTGACGACGAAAAGAAAAATAAACGAACCGAGTTTGAAAATACAGTATCTTCTTGTAATTTTGGTGAGCCTCCTACGGTTGAAATGCTATGTGAAACGCTTAGCTTGTCTAAGAGAAGTATCGAAAGAAAAATGAATGAATATGGATATGTTTCTATAAAAGGTAAAGTTTATCACAAAACCGTAATTGATAATTTACCGTCAGCAACATAGTTGTGACGGTATGTCGGAAAACCGACAACACTATAAATTTTATGTTAATGTCGTTTGACGTTTTATTGTCACTAATATAGTTATGTCGGTGGCGGTAACTTACCGACAAGAACATGATTTTATGTTGGCGGTAAAATGCAACCGCCAACACATATATACTACGTATATATATCCTGCGACTACGTCACATGTGTACGGTAGGTAACCACGGTAGGGGGCGTGGTTACCCCTGCCACACATGACGCATGACAAGGCAAAATTTCAAAAACAAAAAACACTTTAGTGAGATAAAGTGGATGAAATATATGTATGTGACAGATGAACAGGTAGATCGCTGTATTCGAGTGTCGCGGTTTATGGATGCACAAATTGAGTTACTTGAAGCTACTAAGGATTTAACAGAAGATGATAAGAAAATTATACTTAATTATCTGGCTTCTCTTTGCAAGGAGGGGAAAAAGTGCAAGAAATAGAATTCTTCCTACCGATGATACCGCCAACGATTACACACCAACAGCATAAGGTCACAATTAGAAATGGTAAACCTATGTTTTACGAACCGCAGGAATTAAAAACCGCACGTTTAAAGCTTACTGGTGCGTTGGCTCGGTATAAACCTGAGATCTTTGTGATTGGTCCTATAAGGCTATTTGTGAAATGGTGTTTTCCGATAACAGGTAAACATAAAAACGGTGAATATAAAACCAGTAAACCTGACACTGATAATTTACAAAAGCTACTTAAAGATGTTATGACTGATGTCGGGTATTGGAAGGACGATGCACAGGTAGCGAGTGAGATTGTTGAAAAGTTTTGGGCTGATATACCGGGAATTTATATACAGATTCAAAACTTATGAAAATCGGCTTATGGAGTGACTCCCACAACTTCCCGTCAATACCGCTCATGAAGTTGTCAGCGTATCATAAAAGACTCGGCGACAAGGTTGAGCATTATGTGCCGCTCGATACATACGATATCGTTTATGCCTCTAAGACCTTTTCGTTTACACCTGACATTGACGATAATGCGGTTGTTAGAACAGATGAGCTTATAAAAGGTGGCACTGGGTATTGTATATCTGTGCAGAACGGTAAAGAAATATTTGATAAAGAGCTTAATCACGGTTTAGCGCCAGAAGTTGAGAATATCTGCCCCGACTACGGCTTATACCCGCAGCTCATTAAAAATAAAGCTTACGGTTTCCTTACAAGAGGTTGTCCCCGAAATTGCGGGTTTTGTATTGTGGGTAAAAAAGAGGGGTTAAAAAGCTGTCAAGTAGCGGATTTATCTGATTTTTGGAACGGACAAAAAGACATCAATCTGTGCGATCCGAATATTCTGGCTTGTAAAAATCATGAGCGGTTATTAGAACAACTTATTCAATCAAAAGCGAAGGTTGACTTTAATCAAGGGTTGGATATAAGGCTTGTAAACTCTGATAATATAAAGCTTTTAAATCGGATTAAAACACCTATGATACATTTTGCTTGGGATAACCCACAGGAGGATTTAATCAAATACTTTGATTTTTTTGCCTCGTATACAGCTATAAAATCCGACCGTAATCGCAGTGTATATGTACTGACCAATTATAACAGCACTCATGATGAGGATTTATATAGGATATATACTTTACGAGACTTAGGGTTTACACCTTATGTGATGATTTACCGTAAAGAGACGGCTCCGCAGATAACACGGCACTTACAACGCTGGTGTAATAACCGTTTTATATTTCGGAGCTGTGAAGATTTTAAGGATTTTAATGCCAAAAGAGCTTAAACCAATCAAGGTTGGTTTGGAAAGGATAAGATGAAAGGACAAATAAGCCTACTCGACCCAATATTTATAGACCACTTTGCGGGTGGGGGGCAGATATTATTGATAATATGGCGGTTTAGCATGAAAGGATAATATGTCAAATAAGAAAATATGTTGGTGGAGCGGCGGAGTAAGTAGCTTTATAGCTGGTTACCTTGTCAATGACACCATAGATGAATGGATTTACATAGATA
>JAVBPL010000113.1:0-6367 GCA_031549645.1 Ruminiclostridium sp.
CGGTGCAGACCACCACGGTTATATTTCAAGAATGAATGCGGCACTTGAGGCACTGGATATTGATAAAAACAAGCTTAAAGCGGTTATCTGTCAAATGGTAAGACTCGTTCGTAAGGGCGAGGTTGTAAAGCTGTCGAAGCGGTCGGGTAAAGCTATAACTTTATCAACCTTACTTGATGAAATACCGATTGATGCGGCTCGTTTTTATTTTAATTTGCGTGAACCTAACACACATCTTGAGTTTGACCTCGACCTTGCTATCGACGAAAGCTCAAAAAACCCTGTTTTTTATGTACAATATGCTCATGCAAGAATTTGCAGAATAATTGAGAAGCTTTCATCAGAGGGATACGAGTTTAAAAATATTAAAGAGCTTGTTTTCACTGAAAAGATTGAGCTTGATTTAATTAGAAAGATTTCAGCCTTACCTGAGGAGATTAACGAAGCGGCTAAGGAGCTTAACCCTTCACGCCTTACAAGATATGTACAGGAATTAGCCCAGCTTTTCAGTAAATTTTACGAGACCTGTAATATTAAGGGTGAAGAAGAGCCAGTTCTACAGTCGAGATTATCGCTTTGTATGGCATTAAAAATTGTTTTCCGCAATGTTTTAAATATTTTAAAGGTTGAAGCACCCGAAAAAATGTAGTGAGAGGAATTATTAATGGACATAGACATACCGCTTATGCTTGAAAGCGGGACAGCAACCGAAATGCATAAGCTTGGTTATGATTACGAAAAAAGCCTTGATGAATTTATTCTTTCTCACACCGAGGAATTTATCAAGCTTCAGACCGAGTATATAAAAGCAGGGAGCGAGGCTTTATTAACACCAACGTTTTCCACAAACCCGTATGCGCTTGAGCGTTTTGGAAAAGACAACGAAGCGGAAGAAATTAATAAAAAGCTTGCAAGGCTTACAGTAGAAGCGGTTAATAGGTGCGGGAAAAAGGTATTAATTGCTGGTGGTATAGGTTCTTTCGATAATTATGATGATTATAGCATTACCGAGCTTATGTCGATGTATCGCAGACAAATAAAAGCGATAGATAGATTTGTAGATTTCTATTTTATTGAAATTACGGGTTCTATTAAGGTTCTCCGTGCGGCGCTTCTTGCTTGTAAAAAGACAGATAAAAGGGTTTTTGTGTCTGTTTCGGGAAATATATCGCCGCTTTCGGCACTTATAACTGCACAGGAAATGGGTGCTGATGCGTTTGGAATAAACTGCTTAAACGGTGATAATGTTATAAAAAACCTTGAAGAAATCCAGCCTTATTCAAAAGTATCACTTATTGCGAGGTCCTTGGGTGAAAGCTCTGGTATAAAATATGTAAAATTTGATGATGAATTAAAAGAAGATAGCCAGTTTATATTTACAAATGAAAACGAGGTTTTCTTTCTAAACCCAGAGATTATGGAAATATCACTTCCTATAGAGTGCAATTCCGATTTAGAGAGCGAAATTTCCAGAATATGCAGTCACTCCTACGATATACTGCGAGTTGAGATAAATTCACCCGATGATGCACTTGAATTTGCGGATGCAACACCACTCTCAACTCTGCCTATAATGTTTAAGTCCTACGACAAATTGTCACTTAAGATGGCACTGCTTTTATATCAGGGCAGGGCAATAATTGACAGTGATACCACAATAGAAGATGAATA
This sequence comes from Ruminiclostridium sp., assembly GCA_031549645.1. Lineage (GTDB taxonomy): Bacteria > Bacillota > Clostridia > Oscillospirales > Ruminococcaceae > Ruminiclostridium_E. Next base: position 1,672 of record JAVBPL010000113.1, read on the forward strand.
CCTTGTTACAATGGCACAAAAATATGGTGCTTTAATCTATTAAAGGGAATGGGAATTTATATGCAATTAACAGAAGAAAAGATAAAGAGCGAGCTTATTTATGACGGTAAAATTGTAAAGCTATATCGTGACGATGTAAGACTTGAAAACGACACAACAGCAATCAGAGAAGTAATTATGCACCCAGGTGGTGTAGGAATACTGGCTTTAACCGAGGATAACGAGGTTTTAATGGTGCGTCAGTTCAGATATCCACAGAATGAGGTTTTACTCGAAATACCAGCAGGAAAGCTTGAATGGAACGAGGATCATTTAGCCTGCGGTAAGCGTGAGCTGCTAGAAGAAACTGGATACAACGCAGAAAGCTTCGAATATCTCGGTTATATTCTACCGACTCCTGCGTACGATACTGAAAAAACACATATGTACTTAGCAAGAGGATTAACGCTGGGTGAGCAAAATCTTGATGAAGATGAATTTCTTGAGGTTGAAAAAATTCCTTTTGATAAGCTGCTTGATATGGTAATAACTGGTGAGATTACAGATGCCAAGACTTGTACGGCTGTTTTAAAGACGTATTATATAACTAATAAAAATAACGTGACCTCTTGAGAGAGTGCAATGCGAGTCGTCATTGAGCATTGCACTCTCGGTTATTAAAACTGGAACAGTTTTAATAAATAAACATTTCACCGACCACAAGTGGCCGGTGAAATATGATTATTCTTGATGCTCCGCATTAATATATTCTTCATAAGCTCTTAATATATGTCCCTCAAGATGATTTCTGGCTTCGGGGTTTATCGGATGGATAATATCCCTAAACACCCCTGACTCATCACGTCTGCTAGGCATAGCAACGAACAGTCTGTCGTCTCCTTGGACAAGCTGTATATCATGTACAGCAACCGCACTGTCTATTGTAAGAGAAACGACAGCCCTTAAGCGGCCTTCTTGTAAAATTTTTCTTATGCGTATATCATTGATTTCCATTACTAATACATGCCTTTCTATATTTGTATTACTAGTTTTAACATAGAAAATTAAATTATTCATATACTGTATAAGATAAAATTATTCATCAATAATTGTTTTAAAAGGAAAAATACGAATGAAAGACTTTTTATCGGGTAAAAAGCACATACATTTCATAGGAATAGGCGGCAGCGGTATGTATCCGCTTGCCCAAATACTCTATTCAAAGGGTTATTATATAACAGGCTCGGATAATAATGAGACCGAAACCTTAAAAGCAGTACGCAAAATGGGAATAAATGTTTTCCTTGGTCATTCACCTGAAAACATTGTCGGGGCTGATTTGATTATTCATACGGCTGCGATTATGTCAGACAACCCAGAGCTTATCGCTTCTCATGAAAGCGGTGCTGTCGTTAAGGAACGCAGTGAGCTGCTAGGCTTGATTACCTCTTGGTATAGCGATGCCGTTTGTGTTACGGGAACACACGGTAAAACTACTGTTACCTCAATGCTCACGCATTTGTTCCTTGCCGCTGACAAGGATATTTCTGCGTTTATCGGCGGTAAGCTTAAGCTAATAGAGGGAAGTGCAAGGCTTGGGAAAAGCGACATTATGGTGTGCGAAGCCTGTGAATTTAACGATACTTTTCTTAAACTGTATCCTAATACGACGATTATACTGAATATCGACGAGGACCACTTAAATTATTTCAAGACGATGGATAATCTCAGGGCTTCTTTCACAAAGTTTTGCGATATGACGACTGATACCCTAATATATAACGGGGAAGATGAAAATACATTAACATCTGTCAATAATAGCGGATTTAAAGGTAATAAATATACCTTCGGCTGGACAGATAAGTGTAATTTCTATCCCGTGAATATTAAAAAGGTTACAGATTTTCAAACGGATTTTACGTTATATAGAGACGGTGAAAAAGTTGCAGATATTTCAATCCACGTTCCTGGTAAACACAACGTTTTAAATGCTGTTGCGGCTTGTGCAGGAGCTATAAGCTTGGGTTGTGATATCGAGTCACTCAACCGTGGCTTCAAGGACTTTTGGGGAGCGGGTAGACGCTTTGAACGTTTATACGACTGCGACGGTATAGTCGTGGTTGACGATTATGCTCACCACCCAGCAGAGATAGAAGCGACATTAAAATCAGCTAAGGAAATGAAATATAAGCGGATTTGGGCTATACATCAGCCTTTTACCTTTTCGAGAACAGCGACATTATTAGATGAATTCGCAAGTGTTCTGAATATAGCCGATAAAGTTATTTTAACCGAGATTATGGGTAGTCGTGAAAAGAACACTTATAATATTTATTCGAGCGATTTAGCAAAAAAAATAAACTCATCAATAATAATTGATGAGTTTGAAAAGATAGCCGATTATATTATAGACAATGTTCAGAGCGGGGACATGGTGATAACACTCGGCTGTGGCGATATTTATAAGGCGGCATTCATGATTGCGGATAGGCTTAAAGCGAATAAATAAACGAGTTTCCTTTCTTATCGACCTTATGTACTATGTTGAGATACTCAAGAATTTCAAGCATAATCTTAGCATCATAGGTTTTTGCGCATCTTGAGAACTCTTTTACATCAAAGCGTTCGGGAAGATTTTCGGGTAGAAATATTCGGAAGTCTTCACTTTTTTGTAAATAGACTTCGGATATAAGCTTGATAGGTGTTTTTTCTACTCTTTGCCCGCGTTTTCTAGTGCATTTTTCATCACTTACGAACCGTGCTTTTTCAACCTCAAGCTCCGCTATACATATAGTAAGGTTTGGATTTGTCAAGAATTCTTTAATTCGGTACAACTCAAAGAAAAACTTTACAGCATTGTTGTTAGTTCTGGCGGATGAGGATTTGATTAATTCTCCTGTTTTTTCATGTATATAAATATTACGAACTCTCTTTTCAGAGGGGTAGATAATCGTAACATGACAGGCATCAAGGAACACATTCAGCTTACCACAAAGCTTTCCCCAGCTTGCAGTTTGAATTTCATAAATTCCGTTTTCGCTTAAAGCATCGGCATAATAAGGTCCTATTTTAACCTCATGATCTATATTATCTGTGAAATATCCTTTTAAAGTCGCATGAATAAGCTTCTCGTTGAGAGTTCCGATTGTGGTGCGTTCTCTTTCGAGTGCTGTTTTGAGTGACGTTTTAAAACGTTCTTGATTTGGTTCCATTCTCATTTCGGGGGGAGGTGTGTAGTCAAAAATAGTAACAGTCTGCTTTTCAATAAATACAGGGACCCCCATTTCCTCGTTTGAAGCAATAACTTCGGTTGCTTTTTCCTTAAGAATAGGCAGAGCGTTCCTTACCGCATAACATTCATCGGCGACCTCAAACATTGATAAATCGTTTGCATTATCGCCGAAAACGACCACCTTATCGGCACCTGTGATTTCCTTAAGCTTTATAAGTGCGTTTGCCTTTGAGGCGTTTTTACTGAATATTTCATACCAATATTCATCATTATAGGTGTCCTTTTGATAATTAGCTGTACAGACTTTGCTGTCTCCGAATATCTTGTTAAGCTCCTCAAAGCCGCTTCTGGCGTTTATTATGCAAAAATAAAAAATTTCTCCTTCAAAAATCTCGTCGAAGCTTTCACATGGACGGAGCCTTTCGTCACCCTTTCGGTCGTTTAAATATGTCTTAATGCATTTTATATCCTTTTCGTAATAGCTGACTCTCTCACTTCCATTTATGAAAGCATATACAAGCGGTGTTTCATTTTTCTTTATAAAAAAATCCTTAGCTTTTTTTATTATCTTTTCGTCAAGCCTTTCAACATGAAGTCTGCTGCCGTCATTAGAGTCAGCAATTATCGCTCCGTTCATAGCTATAATAGGTATATTAAGCTCTATTTCTGCTGTAATTCTACGGGACGAGATAAATCCTCTTGCGGTTGCGTATGTAAACAAAACACCTTTTTTTATCATATTATTGAGCATTTTTACGGTACGAGGCTTAACCTTACCAGCATAATTGAGCAGGGTTCCGTCTAAATCGGTTACATAAAGAGTCATAGCTTTCCTACTTTCGAAAACATTATATATCAATTTTAACACAAAAAGATGAAATATCAAACTGGTAATAATGCACAAATAAACAGCTTAATGTAAATAATATTTTTTTGTTAAAGTATTATCAAACCACTTGATAATTTTGGCAATATAGGATATAATTAATAAGATAAGATTTCACTATATCTTACAAATTTATTTACTTCAGGAGGATAAATTCATGGCAGTTAAAGTTGCGATTAATGGTTTTGGTCGTATAGGACGTTTAGCATTCAGACAGATGTTCGGTGCAGCAGGTTACGAAATTGTTGCAATCAACGACTTAACAGACCCTAAAATGCTTGCTCATCTTTTAAAGTATGACTCAGCACAGGGAAGATACGACGGACATACAGTTGAATCCGATGAAAACTCAATTACCGTTGACGGTAAGAAAATTCTTATTTATAAAGAAGCTGACGCTAAAAATTTACCTTGGGGACAGATTGGCGTTGACGTAGTTCTTGAATGTACAGGCTTCTATGTTTCTAAGGCTAAGTCACAGGCTCATATCGATGCTGGTGCTAAGAAGGTTGTAATTTCTGCTCCTGCTGGAGACGATTTACCAACTGTTGTTTACGGCGTTAACGAGAGCATCTTAAAGGCAAGCGATACTATTATCT
>JAVBPL010000095.1:0-3540 GCA_031549645.1 Ruminiclostridium sp.
GGGTGCAAACGAGGTAATCTACGGTCAGGGTAAAACCCCAGAGCAAATACATGGTATAATCACCTCTCTCGTTAGTAACGATATATCAAACATTCTTATAACCAGAATGTCACCCGAAGCCGTGGAATATATCGAAAACACCGATAAAAGCTACACCCTCGAATATCACAGTATTGCAAAAATCGGAATAGCGAACAAAAAGATAATAACTAAAACAGGTTCAGTTGTAATAGCCTCGGGAGGTACTAGTGATATGCCGGTCTGCGAGGAAGCCGCTTTAACTGCCGAAACGTTAGGCAACAAGGTAACTCGTCTTTATGATGTCGGTGTTGCTGGACTTAATCGGCTGCTTTCATATCGTGATATCATTATGCAGGCACGGGTAATTGTTGCTGTTGCAGGTATGGAGGGTGCGCTTGCGAGCGTAATCGGCGGTCTCGCTGATTGTCCCGTTATAGCAGTTCCTACAAGTGTCGGTTATGGTGCAAATTTCGGGGGGCTGTCGGCACTTCTCTCAATGCTCAACTCCTGCGCCAGCGGGGTTTCGGTGGTTAATATAGATAATGGCTTTGGTGCAGGTTATCTGGCTTCAATGATTAATAAAATGGACGGTGCAATATGAGAACATTATATTTTGAATGTAATATGGGAGCGGCAGGCGATATGCTGATGTCGGCTTTATCTGAGCTCACTGGTGAGCCTGAAAAAATAATCAATAAATTAAATTTACTCGGTTTAAATGGTGTTAGGGCTGAACTTAAGCAATCAGTAAAGTGCGGTATAACGGGAACTAATATAGATATTACCGTACATTCACATTCGGAAGAAAGCCACGATGTTCATAATCATAATCACGAACATAATCACGAACATAATCACGTTCATCATCATGAGCATAACGAGCATAATGAACATCACCACACAAGCCTTAACGATATGCTGGATATTATTAATAAACTTGATGTATCAGATTTCGTTAAAACTAACGCATCAGCAATCTATAAGCTAATCGCCGAAGCCGAAAGCCGTGTTCATAATAAACCCGTAGGCGAGGTGCATTTTCACGAGGTGGGGGCAATGGATGCTGTCGCCGATATTGTGGGTAACTGCTTATTTATTGAGGAAATTAAACCAGATAGAATAATCTCCTCTGCCATTGAGACGGGAACAGGCTCGGTGAAATGCGCACACGGTATTTTACCAGTTCCAGCACCTGCGACTGCGGAAATTCTTAAGGGTATTCCGATAAAATCGAGAGGTATACAGGGTGAACTTTGCACCCCGACAGGCGCCGCAATTCTTAAACATTTTGCAGCCGAATTTAAAAGCCTGCCAGAAATGAAAATCTCGAAAATTGGCTATGGAATGGGAAAAAAAGATTTCGAAGCCGCTAACTGCGTCAGAGCCTTTTTAGGTGAAGATGATATAAAAAGCGAGGTTATTGAGATAAATTGCAATCTCGACGACATGACAGGCGAAGCCTTGGGTTATGCGGCGGAAATACTCATAAAAATGGGTGCACTCGATGTATTTTTAACCCCCATTTTTATGAAAAAAGGCCGCCCCGCCTATCTTTTAAGCCTATTATGTGAGGTAGGTGACGAGGAAAAATTCACCGAGTTAATTCTTAAGCACACCACAACCTTTGGTGTCAGGTCGCATATTTGCAATCGTAAAACCTTAACCCGCCGTACCGAAATAAAATCCACTGCTTACGGTGATGTGCGTGAAAAAATCGGTACCCTCGGAAACGACATAAGCAAATCAAAATACGAATATCAGGATATCGCAGAAATAGCGGAGCAAAACGATATAGATTTTAGCAAAGTAATTAAAACATTATAAAGGACAAAATTTTATGCACATGTCAGATGCTTTGGTGTCCCCTGTTGTGGGATTATCTGCTGCGGCTTTAAGCGTAGCGGCAATAGCCTATTCCGTTTATAAAATAAAAAAGGATGCCTTTTCCGAAAAAAAGACTGCCATAATGGGAGTATCAGCGGCATTCGTGTTTGCGGCGCAGATGATTAATTTCACGATACCTGTTACAGGCTCAAGCGGTCATATCGGCGGAGGTATTCTGCTTGCAGGCTTACTTGGCGGCTTCCCTGCACTGCTTGCAATGACGGCACTGCTCCTTATACAGTGCTTGATTTTCGCTGACGGAGGATTGCTTGCCCTCGGCTGTAATATTCTAAATCTTGGGGTAATCCCTTGTCTCGTAATCTATCCGCTTGTTTTTAAACCTATTATCAATAACAGATTAAGTGCAAAAAGACTATCTGTCGCGGCGATAATTTCGGCAATCCTTGCACTCCAGCTCGGTGCTCTTGGGGTGGTGGCTGAAACCTCGCTTTCGGGCATAACAGCACTGCCTTTCACAGATTTCCTTCTCCTTATGCAGCCTATTCATCTTATAATAGGCGCAGTTGAGGGTATCGCAACTGCGACAATTTTGGTGTTTATCTATAAAATGCGCCCCGAAATATTTACTCACGAAAAAACTGATTTTAAAGTTAAAAATGTCATTATTTCTATTTTTATTTCTGCCCTCATCTTAGGCGGAGGTATATCATATTTTGCTTCAACTAATCCTGATGGTCTCGAATGGGCAGTTGAAAAAATTGCTCCCGAGCATGAGGCGGAGGCTGTTATCAAGGTACCCGCTGTCATGCCCGATTATGCTATATCAGAAAACGAAAATACGACTGGGCTTGCGGGAATAATCGGCAGTATCGTTACACTCGTTTTAGCAGGCGGCGTTTCATTTGTAATCACTAAAACCCGCAAAAAGACAGAGGGTACTAATGACTCAGACTAAGCTTCATGAAATATATGTGCTCGAACGCATTGCAGGAAAAGATACTCTTATTCATCACCTTAATCCTGCTGTAAAGCTGATTTATACACTTATTTTCATTATAATAACAGCGTCGTTTGACAGGTACTCCTTTACCGCTATGATGCCCTTACTGCTTATTCCCGTTATACTTGCGTCGATTGCCGATATACCATTTCGCATTTTGGCAAGCAGGCTCCTTATCACGTTACCATTTTCGTTTTTTGCGGGTGTTTCAAATATTATTTATGAGACTGATATCGCTTTTATTATTGGTAATGTTACCGTAAGCCTTGGACTGCTGTCGTTTATGACGATTATTTTGAAAACTCTGCTTTCAGTGTTCATGGTACTGCTTTTGCTAGGAACAACACCCTTTGTCGAGCTTACTTACGTTTTTCGCCGAATTAAAATCCCTGAGATTTTTATTACCACCTTTGAGCTCACTTACAGATATATTGGTATTCTCGGCGAAGAAATTATTCTTATGCGTAACGCTTATTCACTTAGAAACGGTAATAAGAACAATATAGATTTTAAATATTACGGACAGTTTATCGGACAGCTTCTACTACGCAGCTTTGACCGCGCCGAGCGTGTTTATGGCGCAATGAAGCTTCGAGGATATTCGACAGCCGCTTTTTACAGGACAGACAAAAAACTTCGTTTAATCGACATAGTTTTTACAGTTATACTTATTG
>JAVBPL010000122.1:0-27512 GCA_031549645.1 Ruminiclostridium sp.
AATTGAATTAAGGGTTTAGTAGCTTGGCTTACGTCAAGCCACTACCAATTAACTCTCGTTAATCAGTTCCAGCCAACTCTCGTCGGCTAGTTAATTCTAAAGTTCGTCTATTGTTCAATTTTCAAGGTACTCTGTACGAATGTATTACATTCGTATTGCTGTCTGTATCGGTTTTTCTCAGAGACAGCTTTAATAGTATATCATTATTAAATCTGTTTGTCAAGTGTTTTTTAAAATAATTTTGAAAATCATTGTTAAAAATTTCACTTGCCTTAGAGAGAAAATCGACACCCCAAATTGGGGTGCCTATTCATTATATCACATCATATTTGGAATGTCAACATCTTTTTGCAAAATTATTCATAATTTTCATATTCATTTTACGAATAATCATCTGATAGCTCGGTGATTATCTTCATAAAGCTTTCAACATCATTAAAATCACGGTAAACCGAAGCAAAGCGGATATACGCCACATGGTCAATATCCTTAAGCTTTCTTAAAACAATCTCCCCTATCTTGTCAGAAGAAACCTCACGTTGAAATTGATTTTTAAGCTCAGAAACAATATCCTCAACCATATTTTCAAGTGTTTCCAGCTTAATTGGACGTTTCACCGCCGCCCTAAGCAGCCTATCAATAAGCTTTTGGCGGTCGAAGGGTTCAATCGAGTCGTTTCTTTTGACAACCATAAGAGGGATATTCTCGACTATTTCATAGGTTGTGAAGCGGCATTTGCAAACAAGACATTCTCTCCTCCGTCTGATTTTATTATCAGTCGGCCTAGAATCAATAACCTTGCTGTCCTCATATGCACATTCGGGACATTTCAAAAAAACCACTCCATTCAAGCAAATTTAAAATTATCCATTACATTATAGCATTTTATATGAACAAATGCAATAGCTCAAAATAATATTTACTATATTCCCAGCACTTTTTCTATATTTTTAACGCTTTCTACAATTTCGATATGTTCGCCATAATCCTCTCTGTAAAGCTCAATTACCGCAGAATTAGCAGCAGGCAATTTATCAAATAGTGTCGTAAAATCAAAGCACCCCTTACCTATCGGAAGGCAGTCTCCGCATGGTCCGTTATCACTCAAATGCACGTGAACAATTTTTTCTCCTACTGCGTTTACAACATCAAACGGAGAATAACCCGCTCTGACTGCCTGCTTTAAATCAAGCACAAAGCTAACACTATCGCCTAAAGCCGTCGAAATATCCCTTAAAAATTTTAAATTACCGCTCTTGCAATAAAAAACATTCTCCTGAAGTAAGGTTACATCAAAGCTTATACCCAAATCGTAAAGCTGTTTAAACCGCTCCACATATCGTTCAAACGGACAATGAGCATCTTTATTAACCCCGTGGAGCACAAGATACCTGGCTCCCCAAAGCCTAGCAGCCTCGAAATACTCGCCATACATCTGGAACCCGTATGTCAATCTCCTCTCATAACCCGAAAAAATGTAAAGGCTTTCGTATGTAGGAAGTGGGTGAACCGAAATTATATTCAAATCGTATTCTTTAATAATAGCCGCAATTTCTTCACGAATAGGCGATTTTATCTCGCACTCGCAGTTGACAAAAATTTCGATATCCTTAACTCCATTTTCTGCCAAAAACCTAAGCGCCTGCTCGGTTTCCATGGGGTAAAACGACGCTGTCGATGCACCAAGCTGCATTATAATCACCTCCAAATAATCAAATACCCAGTCTAAATTAACAGACTGGGTATAATAACCAGATTATGCCTTAACCTTTTCCTTTTTAAAACGCTCCTGCCAAGCTACCCATAACGGCCCCGACAGACAAAGCGATGAGAATATACCCGAACCTAAGCCCACAAGCATTGGGAATGCGAAGCTTAAAATTGGGTTAATTCCGAAAATAACAGCAATTATGCAGATAACAGCGACAGCCGAACCTGTTGTAATTGTGGTATTAACCGAACGTGTCATCGACTGTGAAATACTTTTGTTTACAAGCTCTCTGTGTGTCAGTTTATTTCCGTAGAGAGTGCGGTTTTCACGAATACGGTCGTAGATAACGATAGTGTTATTAATAGAGTAGCCGAGAACGGTAAGCACCACCGCCATAAAGTTTGCATCTATCGAAAGACGGAAATAAACGAATGTAGCGATAACCATAAATACATCAGTTAAAAGTGCAACTAATGCGAATACACCAGCGGAAATACCGCCGATTTTCTTAAATCTGAAGCCAATATAAATTACTAATACAATAAACGAGAAAATAACAGCAACTATACATTTTAAGAAGAACTTAAAGCCTGTCGAAGGGCTTACATCTTGGCTTCCCTCGTGTTTAAGGTTATTTTCCGCAAATTTCTCGATAAGCAAAGCATTAACGCCCGCTTGCTCCTCATCACTAAGTCCAGTGTCAGAAGCAAACGATACTGTTAAGGTTTGAACATCAGAACCGATAGCCGAACCTGTGGTGATTCTGGAAGAACCATAATTTCCTTCTTGAATAGCCGTTTCAACAGCTCCCGTATCGAGGTCGCCTGTGAAGCTGTAGGTAATCATTGTACCACCACGGAACTCAATAGCTACTTCCATGCCGAAAATGATTAGAGTAACAATTGCAACTACGAAAATAATCGTCGGAATAAGAACAAATGTCTTAACCTTACCGCAAAAATCGAATTGAGGTTTATTAGTCATTTGAAGCACCTCCCTTGTAACCGTAGAGCGAGGGTTTTCTGAATGCCTTGAACTTTACGATTGAGTAGGTCATAAGTCTCGACGCAAACACGCCAAACACGAAGTTTAAAATAGCACCGACCATCAGCGTGAAGCCGAAGGAGTAAACCGTTCCTGCTGTTGACGGACCGAACATGAAGAATATCGGGGTCAAAATAACAGAAGCGATGCTGTCGGGTGTGCCAAACGCACCCATTAGAATGAAAGCGATAATCATAAGGGTAATATTACCGTCGAAAATCGCTGTAAACGCACGCTTATAACCAGCCTGTACTGCGCCGTCGAGTGTCTTTCCGGCGTTTAACTCCTCTTTTATACGCTCGCCTGTAATAACGTTAGCATCAACACCCATACCAATAGAAAGAATGATACCTGCAATACCTGGGAGAGTTAATGTAAAGCTGTCATTAAAGTAGAAGAAGCCCGTAATAACCGCAAGAGAGCCGATAGCCTGTCCAAGCAGACCGAAAATCGAAACCGCTCCAGGTAAACGATAGTTTATTACCATGAATAGCGAAACAACTAGGAATGCAATAATTCCCGCAATAGCCATAGCATCTCTCGCACCCTCACCCTGTGTAGGCGAAATCGTACTGAAGCTGTCTATTACAAGCTTAAAAGGCAATGCACCGCCGTTGATTTTATTTGCAAGATCAGTACAGCTGTCTGCGTCAAAGCTACCACTGATTGTCGCACTGCCATCTGCTATTTGAGAAGATACAGTTGGAGCCGAGAAGCAGTAATCATCAAGCCAAATCGAAATTGGTGTTGAGGTTCCTGCAAGACGTCCAGTTGCGTCAGAGAAAGCCGCCTTACCGCTTTCCTTAAGCTGTAGGCTTACGCCATATTCGGACCTTTCGCTGTTATAATAAGGCGACGCCTTATCAACATCAGCACCAGTCAAAACTAGAGGTAAATCCTCGTAATTTGATACACTCGTGGGGCTTCCCTCACGGAAGGTAAGCATAGCGGTTTCGCCAAGCTCCTTTACCGCTTTTTCAGCATCAAAATCCTCATCGTCAGACTGCCAAGGGAAACGCACGATAATTCTGTCAGAAGAATAATCGACATAAATCTCGTAGTCTGTTATATTCTTTGAAACCATACGGGTTTCGATAATAGACTTTGCTGCATCCATCTGTTCGTTGGTTGCGTCATAATCATCTTCAGATGTAAAGGTTACATCGACACCGCCTCGAATATCGATACCCCATCTAATTTCGTTCAAGCCTCTTATCCAGGTTGTAGTAATATCGCCGTACTGCGTATGAACACCAAAAACTGTAAGCGCACTAAACGCAAGTATAACTGCCACAACAATGAAAAAAACCGGCTTTTTTATACTTTTCAAATATTTCACTCCGTTCTACTTTTAAAAATGTCGCTAAAGTCAACACTAAAATATTATAAATCAAATAATCAAAATAGTCAAGTAATTTTTTTACAATTACCGTCAATTTGCTCAAGTCGGTTATATTCACGATTATAATATACAATAAAAAAATTGTTTCATTCTATAAACGTAATCTATAAATATGCTAATTTTATAAGCTTCAATAGCCTAAAATCAGTATAAATCATGCCTCCCTCCGAAATTGACTTTTGAGCGGGATTTTGTTATAATAAAGCATACTATCTTTTTAAGGAGCCTTTTTTAATGCATAATATAACATTAATTCCAGGAGACGGAATAGGTCCCGAGGTTGCGATTGCAGCTCAAAAAGTGCTTGATGCTACGGGCGTTAAGATAAACTGGGAAGTTCATGACGGAGGAGAAGCTCAAATCTTGCTTCACGGTTCCCCACTTCCGGAAGAAACCTTGAAATCGATTGAAAAAAATCGTATAGTCTTAAAAGGACCAATAACTACACCAAAAGGGACGGGATTTCGCAGCGTTAACGTTGAACTAAGGTTAAAGTTTGACCTTTTTGCGAATGTTCGCCCTATAAAAACATATCCTGGCATACCCTCAAGGTATGATAATATAGACTTAGTTATTATTCGTGAAAATACAGAGGATTTATACACTGGAATTGAGTTCATGGTAAATCCTGATATAGCACAAAGTGTCAAGGTATTCACCAGAAGCGGCTGTGAGCGTATTATTCGTTTCGCTTTTGATTATGCGGTTAAGAATAACCGAAAAAAAGTTACTGCCGTCCATAAAGCCAATATCATGAAATGCACCGATGGCTTATTTTTGGAGGTTGCAAATTACATTTCTAAGGAATATCCGTCAATAGAATTTGAAGATATGATAGTAGATGCTATGTGTATGCGGCTGGTTCAGTACCCCGAAAGATACGATGTTTTGGTGCTTCCTAACCTATATGGAGATATCGTTTCTGACCTATGCTCTGGGTTAGTAGGTGGACTTGGAGTAACACCTGGTGCGAACATAGGAGCCGACATTTCAATATATGAAGCCATCCACGGCAGTGCACCCGATATAGCAGGGAAAAATATCGCAAACCCTCTGGCATTGATTTTTTCAGGAATAATGATGCTCCATGAGCTCGGTGAAACAGAAGCCGCAGAAAAAATTGAAAGAGCAATTTATAACGTTTTAACCGAAGGCAAACAACTTACCTCAGACCTAGGCGGAACATCAACAACCGACGAATTTGTTGGTGCTTTAATTAAAAACATAAATAACATTTGATTAGGTAATTCTACTTTAGTTAAGATGAGTAATTGAATAATAATTTCCCCTTTTTCAACGTGACACATTGAAAAAGGGGTTAATTTTTACAACGTAAAACTACCTAAATTCTGTGCCTTACGCCATTAACTAATCATATTGGGTCTTTAAATAAGCCTCCACTTCAGAAATAAACCGCTTTGCATTATTAAGCTGTTCCTCTGCTTCGTCTCTTGTTGTAATGTAAAAATCCTCATAATCACTGTCGTTGCGTATTTCGCTTGCCTTTTTTATTATAAATGAGCATTCTTTATTAAATATACCCGTCTTTATATATTGGCGTTGAAACTCTGCAATTATGCCAGAATGTTTACCAGAATCAAATTTCGCCAATGCATGAACGGCTCTCATCGCATGAAAAATTGCATAATAAGCACGATTATTACATGTTTTAAAGCCGTTATTTTCAAAAGACATCTGGGCATCTTTTATCATCTCAGCGGCTTGTGACAAGCGATATTTCGAAAGGGTAACAAGGTCATTATCAGGCACCTAATTTTACCCCCTCTTTCTCTATATTCATATAGAACGGCAGGGAATTTTTCCATTTGTCATACTCGGCTTCCGGAATACATCTAAAGCTAGTCAGCACATCGTACTTTAAGTCAAGAGCAGATGAAAATTCGATTAACTCTGTTTTATATCGCTTCTCTCCAAGCCTGTCAAGGTCCAGTATAACAGCAATGTCAATATCCGATTGCTCATCATAATCACCTCTTGCATACGAGCCAAAAAGAATTATATTAACAAGCTTTTCGCCATAAATACGCCGCAATCCTTGAATTGCTTCGTCGGTAATTTGACTTAATTCTTTCTTTGTACACATGTTCATCCCTCCCTCTTTTATTATACAACGACTATCTATATAAAGTCAATTACAACGTAAAACTACCTAAATTCTGTGCCTTACGCCATTCGATAAACTCCTCATAAGTTCCCATTCTATCAAAGCAGCCGTCGTCGGTTATCTCAATAATCCTGTTCGCAACCGTCTGCACAATTTCGTGGTCATGCGAGGAAAAAAGCACGTTGCCTTTAAAATCAGAAAGCCCATTATTCACCGCTGTAATGCTCTCAAGGTCAAGGTGGTTTGTCGGGTGGTCAAGAAGCAGAACATTCGAGCCGAAAAGCATCATACGCGAAAACATACAACGAACCTTTTCACCGCCCGAAAGCACGTTAACAGGCTTATAAATATCATCGCCCGAAAAAAGCATTCTGCCGAGAAAGCCTCTTAAAAAGGTCTCGGTCTCGTCGCTTGAATACTGCCTAATCCAGTCGATAAGCTGCATCGTTTTGCCGCCAAAGAAGTGATCGGTATCTATCGGGAAGTAGCTAACCGAAGTGGTATTACCCCACTTAAATTCGCCCTCGTCGGCTGTCATTTCTTCCATAAGAATTTTGTATAGTGTGGTAATCTTGGCTTCCTTGTCAGCAATAAAGGCAATTTTGTCCCCTCTATTTACAGTGAAGGAAACCTTGTTTAAAAGCTTAACGCCGTCTACGGTTTTTGAAACATCTCTAACCTGTAGAATATCCTTACCCACCTCACGCTCCATTTCGAAGCCAATGAAGGGATAACGCCTTGAAGATGCCGGCATTTCCTCAACAGTAATTTTTTCGATAAGCTTCTTTCTCGAGGTCGCCTGCTTCGATTTTGACTTATTAGCAGAAAATCGCTGAATGAAGGACTGTAGCTCCTTTATCTTATCCTCTGCTTTTTTATTCTGTTGTTTAATAAGCCGCTGGATAAGCTGCGAGGACTCATACCAGAACTCGTAGTTTCCTACATACATCTTTATTTTACCGTAATCTATGTCAACTATGTGTGTACAGACATTATTTAAGAAGTGGCGGTCATGCGACACCACAATAACAGTACCGAAATATTCAGCTAAAAAATCCTCAAGCCATGCAATAGAATCAATGTCTAAGTGGTTTGTAGGCTCGTCAAGAAGAATAATGTCAGGCTTTCCGAAAAGTGCCTGTGCAAGCAAAATCTTAACCTTTTCGTTACCTGCGAGATTATTCATCTGCTCATACACTATGCTTTCAGGAAGCCCTAAGCCTTGTATAAGCTTCGAAGCATCGCTTTCAGCCTCCCAGCCGTTAAGCTCGGCGAATTCACCCTCAAGCTCACTGGCACGGTCGCCGTCAGCATCGGAAAAATCTTCCTTAGCGTATAACGCATCTTTTTCCTTCATGATGTCATAAAGCTTCTTGTTTCCCATTATAACCGTATCCATAACGGTAAACTCGTCGAAAGCAAAATGGTCCTGCCTAAGCACAGACATTCTGAGATTTTTCGGTATCGAAACCAAACCGCTGCTAGGCTCAAGCTCCCCGTTAAGTATTTTCAGGAAGGTTGATTTTCCTGCACCGTTTGCTCCGATAATTCCGTAGCAATTCCCTGCCGTGAACAGTAAATCCACGTCCTTGAATAATGTCGAGCCGCCAAAGGACAGGCTGACGTTTGAAACTGTAATCATTGTTTTGTCATTTTCTCCTATTTTGTGGTAATATATTCTTTTATTTCGGGCATAAGCTTTCTTGTATCGCTTAAGCCCTCCTCATAAAACGGTAATAAAATATCAGGTTTTTTTTCAGTACGTTTAATCTCGTGGGTGTCGCTCGGACGGATTACATAAGCCTTGCCGTTTCGTTCAAGCTGTTCGAGGTTCTCGATGCATTTGTTATATTTAATGTGCCTGTTCTCTATCGCACGGCAAAGCTCTGGATATTTGCGATATTTCAGCTTCATCAGCCCCATTACGCTTTCTCTTGTTTTGACATAGCCGCGGGGTCTGGTTAAAACCACAATCAGCTTATCACAGCCGTCATCGAGTGCCTTTTTTATCGGTATGGAATCGCTGACACCGCCGTCGAGATATTTTTTCCCGTCTATTTCGATTGGCTCGAAAAGTAAAGGTAAGGCACAGCTTGCCCGAAGCCCGATAAAGTTCTTGTCGTCTCGAGGCAGCTCTAAATATTCAGCACAGCCTGTTTCGATATTGGTAACCGCCGCAATCACATTACCATTATAAGCCATATAAGCATTATAGTCAAATGGGATATGAATATTCGGTATATCGCCGAATACAAAGTTCAGATTATAATAGCTTTTGTTATCTTTTCGGAGGAGATGGCTAGTTCCCATGTATCTTTTATCATTCATATATTTCTCTGTAATATCACGGTTTCGTCCAAACTGCCCCGAGCAGTAGCTTACCCCGTAGGAAATACCAGCCGAGGTGCCGATAACATAATCGGCCATTATCTTTTCTTCCAGCAGAGCATCAAGCACACCGCAGGAATACACGGTTCTGCTGGCACCGCCCTCTAAAACCAAGCCAAGTTTCATTTAATCATTATTTCCTTCTTATTCAACAGATTTTAAGCTTGTAGCCATATCGACTTTCTTAAGATACCTATGCATAAACACCGTAACAATGCAGGAAAACGCCACAGTCAGCACCGCCGCAAGCACAAAGCTCATGGCATGAATATCCCGCCCGAACATTGCCATATCGACTTCGGCAGTCTCGACAACAAACCGCACCAAAAATATCCCTAAAATCAGTCCCACACCGTCACCAAGCAAAGCAAGTATGAGGTTTTCCTTAAAAATATAGCGGTCAACCTCAAGGTCGTAGAAACCCAGCACCTTAAGTGTCGCAATCTCCCTAATTCTCTCGTTAACGTTAATATTAGTGAGATTATACATAACCACAAATGCAAGCCCACCCGCCGCCAAAATAATTACGATAATTACAAGGTTTAAGGTATCAAGCATTTTTTCGAAGCTTTTAGATATAGAGCTGGTGAGCGAAATTTGAAGAACCGACTTCTCCAACAGAAGCTTTTCTGAAAGCAGTGTGTTTTCGTTTTCACTGAGCGAATTATCATAATACATCATGTTGTATTTCGGTGTCTCACCGAAAACCTCACGATACACCTCCTCAGTCATATATAGGTAATTATGAGCGTAATTTTCGGCGTTTCCTATAATTTTAATCGGCAGCGAAACCGTCTCGGATTTAACTATATTGATATTATCTCCAGTCCTGATACCAAGCAGCTTGCACGCCTTTTCGGTTAATACTGCACCTTCGTCATTTAAAGCAAGTTCGTTCCCTCCGACACGTTCCCGAAGCTTAATAAAATCGAGAAGCCTATCACTATCCTCAGCCACGACAATATAAGCCGAGACAGCCTTGCCATCTACCTTTAAGTCGTACTGCTTTTGAAAAACGCGGATATGCTTGCTCTCGTTTTCGTCAAATATGTTCTCAACAGAAGTTAAGTCCTCCGCCTTATCGTCTAAAACCGCCATTCCAGTATAGGTTTGAATTTGTCCGAACTGAAGTGCCACAATATCACCAATGCTGTCCCTAAGTGCAAAACCCGTCAAGAGCAATGCCGTACAGCCCGAAATGCCTATAACTGTCATGAGCATTCTGCGCTTATATCTGAAAATATTTCTCGCTGTAACCTTATTTGAAAAGTTAAAGCGGTTCCATATAAAGGGTATCCTCTCGAGGAACACCCGTTTACCCTTCTTAACCGACTTCGGACGCATAAGCTGCGAGGGCTGCTCCTTAAGCTCGCCATACGCCGCCGCAAGCACCGTAACCGAGGTCGCAAGAAGTGCCACAGCAAGTGTCACTAACCCTAGCCCCCAGTCATAAGGCATAACCATAACCGAGAAGTCATAAAGCATCTGGTACGCCGAAATAATCACATAAGGGAACAGCTTCATTCCGAGAAGTATACCCGCTACCGAGCCTAAAGCCGCCGAAAGCAGGGCATAAAGCATATATTTAAAAATTATATCACCGTTGTTATAACCGAGAGCCTTTAAGGTTCCAACCTGTAAACGGTTTTCCTCGACCATACGCTGAACGGTAGTGAGGCAAACCAGTGCCGCTACAAGCATGAAGAACGCTGGGAACACCCTTGAAATATTCCGTATTCTATCAGCATTATCGCCGTATTCCGAATATCCAGGGTTATTCGAACGGTCAAAGATATACCACTTAGGATTATCAAGCTCTGCAAGGTCACGTTTCGCTTTAGCTATTTCTTCCTCTGCATCGGCGAATTTCTTCTCCGCTTCGGTTTTCTTTTCCTCAAATTCCTTTAAGCCGTCGTTATAATCAACAAGCCCCTCATTATATTTTTTTAGTCCGTCCTCATATTCAGTCTCGCTGTCAGAAAGCAGCTTTTCGTTGTCGCTTATCTCTATCCACGCTTCTTCTATATCTTTTCTCTTTTCGTCAAACTGCCTTTTTCCGTCAGCTTCGGCGTTATCAAGCTCTGCCTCGGCTTCTGCAATCTGCTTTTTACCGTATTCGAGAGTTTTGCCTGTTTCTATAAGTGTAGCATAAGCCTTGTCAAGCTCTGCTTTCCCCTCTGAAAGCTGCTTTTCGGCAGAATTTATTTCAATCTCTTTTTTATTGAATTCATTTTTTGCGGCTTCGATTTGTGTACCAGCGCTTTCGATAATATCCTTTTGTGCATTTATTTCGGCACCCGCCACTTGCAATTGGAGCATACCCGAGGAATACTGTGTCTGCATTTCCTCCAGCATATATTTCATTTCCAGATACTGCTGTGACAATGTCATATTTGCCGCTTCAAGCAGATTTACCTGCTCCTCTATAAGCATAATCTGCGCCAAAAGCTCATCTAGTCCCGTCATACTGTCGGTGTAGGCTTTATAAGCTGCGTCAAACTGCTCCTTGCCTTTTAAATACTCGGCTTCCTGCGCCTCAAACTCGGCACGAGCAGCTATAAACTCGGCTTTCCCGTTCTCAAAGGTCTTAAAATTGCTGTTATACTCCTTTAAGCCCTTGTTATATTCAGAAACCCCGTCGTTATACTGACGTTCACCGTCTATAAGCTCGAGCGTTTTATCATATATTGTATTTCTTGCGTCAAGAATTTCATGGAGGAATTCATTGTGAGCCTTGTCAAGCTCCGCCTCGCCCTCGGTGAGCTCGTTTTTACCGTTTTGAAGCTCTTTTTTCCCGTCATTAAGCTTAGCTTTACCGATATTGAGCTCCCTTTCGGCATCAAGAAGCTCGGCATCTGCATCATTAAGCTCCCTTTTAGCCTTTGCGAATTCCTCGTCAGCCTCTTCCCTTTTTTCCGCTAACTCCTTTTCAGCGTCAGCGATTTTTTCATTTGCTTCCTTTATTACATCGTTGAATCGAGACAATTCTCTGCCGTCGCTTATCGTTTTAAGCTCGGCTTCTTTTTTCTCAATAAAGCTGTCATAATCCTCGCCGTATGTATTCAAGGCCTTTAGTCTTTCAAATGTCAGATATATTTCTGTATAATAATCTATCACGAAAGCCGTCTCTGGAACATAAAAAACCGCACCGATAGTACCACTTCCGACAGTAGTGCTGCCAAGCGAGGATTTATCTATATATAGTGCTGACTCAAAGCACCCAACCACATTATATGTACTATAACGCAGCATATCGCTTAAATCTGTATCATCCTTCCCGTTGTAAAATGTTATCTCACTGCCAAGAAGCGACGTCTGATGAAAACCGCTGTTATAGATAATACATTCGTTATCGGCTTCGGGCATTCTGCCTTCTGTCAGCTTAACTGAATTTATCGGAAGGGTGTTGTCCGCGGGCATAGACATTATTCTTACAGCGGTATTACCAACCTCACCCTTAAGAATAGCATCTGTGAAATACGATGGGTATACAGTCTTTTCACCCTCGAGATTGTCGAGGGCATTAACATCATTTTCATCAAAACCGAATGTTGACACCAAGCGGAAATCCATTAAATTATTGTCATCGAAATAAGTATCGGCGGAAAGCCTCATATCGGGAGAGGTAATCTGTAAGCCTGTAAAAAAGCTTACTCCAATCATAACAATTCCGAATATGGAAAAAAACCGGCTTTTACTTCCGGTTATATCCCGCACTGCGCTCTTTATTAATGCCTTTTTCAAAAAATCATTTCCTTTTTTCTATGCTACACATTTTATATTTTTATATTGAGACTATTATACTGGTTTCTTTTGAATATTGCAGTCTCGGATATTAAAATCGAGATGATTTTAATACCATTAACCCATCTTTGTAAAGCCGTTTGCGAATTTTACGCTTATCATGTACTGATTTGCGAGAACTCCGAGGTCTATTCTTAAGCCCTGCGATATTGTATGCACATTCTCCCAGTGCCCCAGCTCAAACTCATTTACAAGGCGGTATACATCGCCGAAAACACCCTCTGTGCCTTGAATACCCTCCTTTATCTCCTCCGAAATCGGCAGTCCCTCAAAGCCGTTCTCGTCACCGCCGCTGGTTACAATCGAGATAAGCCCCATCAGATACAGCTCCTTAGATTTCGGACCTGCCGCCGGGTAAATGCGTGATATTCTCTCGCAGAACGAGGCTCTGAAAAGCGCAGCACGAAGAAGCTCGGCGGGCGCATCACGGTTGAGCCGCTGAAGTCCCACAAGGTACACCCACTGCTTTAGCTTATCAAGTCCTAACATTACCAGCGCCTGCTGAACGCTCGAAATGTTATTACTTTTTCCCACGAAAACCGTGTTTATCTGCCTTAGCAGTCTGATAGTAAGTACGGGGTCGGTTTGAATAACCGATGCAATCTTTTCAATATCAGGGTCGGGGCTGTAAACCATTGCTAAAATCTGTAGAAAAACCCTTACCATGGGCTTTCCCGATTGCTTCGAGGAAGATGTCGGGTGCAGAAAATAAAAGCCCTCGATATATGTACAGCCGATGTCTCTGGCAAAATCGAACATGGTATAATCGTCTACACCGTATGCATAAACGGGCTTATTAGCCGCCTTACAGCGTTCTACGGTGCGCAAAACCTTTTCCCTGTCCGAATTTATGTTAAATTTTATTATAGTTGCAAAATTAAAAAGCTCCTCGTCCTCATCTTCATATAAGAAATCGCTGAGAACAATATTAAAGCCGCTTTTCTTCATTAAAAAGCATTTTTCAATCAATGCCTTATCCGTAAGCATACGAGGGGTAACTTCAACATTGAGCGTATTTTTTTGAAGCCTCCATGGGAGATTATTCATAATAAGCTCTGGCGAAAACTTTATGAACGCAAGACCCTCCTTAAAAAGCAGAGGGAAATTATTCTTGAATATCGCCTCATCCTCATCGGGAATATATTTTTGCTCCGAATTAACACGCACACTATCGTAAAGCAGGGCATATCCGACTGTATTGTTGTTCGCATCAAAAACAGGCTGACGTGAAAATAATAAATTCAAATTGAATATCCTTCCTTTACCATTCTATTTCCGCAACTGGAGTGGGATTTTGGTTAATCATAACACGGCTGACCTTGCTGTTTTTCAGCTTGATTACTCTGTCTGCCATCGGCGCAATCGCCGAATTATGCGTAACAATAATAATAGTCATTCCGTCTCTCTTTGAGGTTTCCTGTAACAGCTCTAAAATCATTTTACCCGTGTTATAATCAAGCGCGCCCGTGGGCTCATCGCAAAGCAAAAGCTTCGGCTTCTTCGCTAAAGCACGGGCAATAGCCACTCTCTGCTGTTCACCACCCGAGAGCTGGGAGGGAAAGTTATCTATTCGTTCGCCAAGACCTACACGCTCGAGAATTTCCTCTGCTGGTATGTAATCCTTACAAGTCTGTGCGGCAAGCTCAACATTTTCCTTCGCCGTCAAATTTTGAATAAGGTTATAAAACTGAAAAACAAAGCCGATTTCATTTCGCCTGTAACCAATCAGCTCTTTACGGTTGTAGCTGTCGATTTTATTCCCGCCTATCGAAATCGTACCGCTGTCGGGTACATCCATTCCGCCAAGCAGATTTAATACCGTCGTCTTACCCGAACCAGAGGGCCCTAAAATAATCGCAAGCTCGCCCTTTTCAATCTCAAAACTGACATTATCGTTGGCTTTAATGCCCACATCGCCCATTTTATATATTTTAACAACATCGGTTAGCTGAACAAAACTCATTAATAGACCATCTTTCAAAATAATATATACAGCAATTATAACATAATCCTGTTTTAGGTGCAAGTGGTAAATCGTAATTTTCACATTTATGATATTGAATTATTAATATTAATGTGTTATGATTTAATAATAATTACACTTGACACGGACACGATGTCATACTTTATAATCTTTGGTAGCAAGTGTGAAAGGAAAATAAAGATATGGAACTTCAAACGGTCAGTCAGGTATCAAAGGAATATAACATTTCCGCAAGGATGCTGCGATATTACGAGCAGTGCGGATTATTGTCAAGTCTCAGAACAGAGGATTATTCCTACAGAGTCTACGACAGCGAAAACAGAAGGCGTCTCCAGCATATAATTATCCTGCGAAAACTCCAGATTCCGATTAAGCAAATACATATAATATTAGAAAATCCAAAGACTGCCACAGCAATTGATATATTTAACAAAAATATTCAAGAAATTCAGGACGAAATAACCGCACTTGAGACAATTAAATCATCTCTTAAGGTTTTCATTACTAAAATCAAAGAGGCTTCGGAAATACAGCTGGATTTTAACCTAATGACAGATGAATATATTATCAAAATTGCAAAATCTCTACCTTTAGCGCAAAAAAATATCAACCAAAACAGAATATTAAAGGATATAAACGTAGCCTCCAATCAGCTTAACAAATTAAAAGAAAAATTTGTGAGAGTAGTATCAATTCCTTCATATACGGTTGCAAAGGCTTCATGTAAAATTGATTATCGCGACCTAAATGACCCCTGGAAAGTATATACAGATGCAAAAACAATGATAAATAATTTTATTAAGGATACCGAGCTTATTAAAGTTAAGCCAGATTTTAGATACTTTCTCTCGGGAAATGCTGAAATCACTTCCTGTGAGATTATGATAACTATTCCTGAAGCTCTTGAGGTTCCAGCACCGTTGATAAAACATAGATACTACGGCGGATTGTTTGCTGCATATATAAACACCCCTGATAATTTTGACGATTGGAAAATACTGGAAGCATGGGTAAAAAATAACAACGATTATATATGGGATCCACGTACCGCACGTCTGGAGGAATATATTAATCCTGACAATATATACAACTTAAAAAAAGAAAACTCAGAGTATTATGATTTTTTACTGCCCATCAAGGAAATTTAAGGAGAACATATATGAAAGAAACAGAACAGCAAAAAAAGTTAAAACCAAAAGCGGAGGATAGAGTAAATGAACTGCTTTCAGATGAAAAAAGGGAATCTGCATTAAGCTTTTTATCCTGGCTGCAGGAAAATCGTATGAAACCTGGTTATGCCTCTACAGATTCGTGGAAAGCAAGTTACAAGGGCAAGGGAATTTGCTACATCAGATTAATTGAAAATAACTGGACTGTTAATTTTACATTTTTTGATATTAATGTAATCGAAGCTTATATAGTAAAAAACGGTTTACAAGATTTTATTTGGAACAATCTTTATTTTTGCCGTTCTTGCCATCCTGCCCCCTGTCGTAAATGCGATAAAACCTTTTTCAGCAAAGAATTTAAAGGTTTATGCGGCGGACGACCGATAATACATTGTACTAACCCCGATACACAAACTATGGTGTTTATTAAACAATTAATAGAAAATATGAAAAATGATATTAGCTTATGAGCTTAATGCTTAAATATCCAATATAGCAATTACATAATTTAACGCCGTCGGAAACCTCACCGACGGCGTTTAGTTATATTATTAATTCACCTCAAGATAATTTCCGAGGAATATAAAGCTCTTGTTAGTATTCATAAGCTCTGACAATAACGCTGTCACGTTTTCATCTACCACCGAGGCTTCAAAGTCAAAATAGAACATGAACTCAAAATCCTTACCCGAAATCGGACGGCTTTCAAGCTTGTCAAGGTTTAAGCCGAGTGCCGAGAACTTGCCTACCAGTCTGTAAAGACTGCCTGGCTCATGAGGAAGTGTCAGCATAAGGCTTATTTTATTAGAACCAGGATATATTTCCTCTTTCTTTGATATACAGATAAATCTTGTGTGGTTGTTGTCACTGTTTGCGATTTTCTCGTTCAGAATATCAAGCCCATAAAATTCGGAGCAGCTTTCAGATGCAATCGCAGCAACTGAATTATCTTGCGACTTCGAAACATACTCAGCCGCCTGTGCGGTGTTTTCGCAAGCCGTGATTTTAACACCCTTAAGGCTTCTTAAAAATTCGCTGCACTGACCTAAAGCCTGCTCATGTGAAATAATCTCTTTTATATCCGAAAGCTTAGCCCCAGGCTTTGCAAGGAGAGCATGATTAATCTGAAGTCTGATGCTTCTGATAATATGGAATTTCTTAATTCTCATTAAGTCATACACCTCTCCGACCGAGCCGTAGGAGCTGTTTTCAAGCGGTAAAATACCGTACTCACAAAGCCCTGTATCCACCGCGTTAAATACCGATTCGAAATTTGAAAAATACATGATATTGGCCATAGGAAAAAGCTTGTCGCAGGCTCTCGAGGAATACGCACCTTCGACACCCTGGCAGGCAACTGTTCCTTTTGTCGGGAACAGCTTCGGTGTGTCCCGAAGTGCGGTTTCAATTCTTGTTTTAAGCTCTGTTCCCGCAGTATTCAGCGTGTTTTGATACGATGAGCTTAAGTCGAAAATCACAGAATATAATGTGCGAATATAGGTTTCATAATCCTCTGCATTTTTACAAATTCTTGTGATAATTTCACGCTCGCGCTTACGGTTTGAGACTCCTATATTCTGCTCCTTTTTAACCTCCGCAACGCCCTCTACCAGCTTCATTCTCTGGCAGAACAGCTCAACAATTTTGTCGTCTACCTCATCAATTTTATCTCTTATGTCTTTCAGTTCCATTTTTTAATCACCTTTCTTATTACGCCAATGACAAGCGAGCTTAATCATTTGAGCTTGTTATTGAGCGGTTTGAAACAAATTTAACCCATAAAATTAATAGGTAATAAAATTTGTTTCAAACTTATTTTCACCTTTCTTCTAACAAATCTAGTATCACAAGTGCTGCCGCCGCCTCGATTACGGGTACAGCACGGATTGCTATACAGGGGTCATGTCTGCCTTTTATTTCGAGTGTCGTATTTTGTGCTTTTTCTAAATCAACCGTCTGCTGCATCACCGCAATTGATGGCGTGGGCTTAATCGCTGCCCGCATTATAATAGGCATACCTGTCGTTATTCCACCTAAAATTCCGCCGTGGTTGTTGGTCTTTGTTTTAATGCAGTCGTTCTCAATGAAAAATTCGTCGTTATTTTCAGAACCCATGAGCAGGGAGCCGTCGAAGCCCGAACCAAATTCCACACCCCTAACCGCAGGTACACCGAAAAGCATTGCCGCAAGCCTGTTTTCCACACCCTCGAACATGGGAGAACCTAGCCCTGCATCAAGTCCGATAACGGCACATTCAACCACACCGCCGACCGAGTTACCCTCCGACTTGACTTTTTCTATAAAATCAAGCATCATTCCGCCCGCCGTACTGCTGAGTACAGGAGGAAAGGCGCCTGCCAGAATATCAAAGCGTTCCTTAGTGAGCCAGGCTTCATTAAATCCATTGTCCTTGATACCGCCAACACTCTTGATATGCGCTCCGACATAAATACCCCGCCGTGCCAGTATCTGCTTCGCAATTCCACCCGCCACACAAATCGGTGCGGTGAGCCTTCCTGAAAAGTGACCGCCGCCTCTCATATCGGCAAAGCCCGAATACTTAACAAAAGCGGTATAATCAGCATGGGAAGGTCTCGGCTTAAAACCAAGCTCGGAATAATCGCCCGACTTAACATCAGTATTTTTTATCAGCACACAGAGCGGAGTACCCGTGGTTTTGCCATTATAAAGCCCCGACTGAAAGAGCGGTATATCTCCCTCGCTCCTGGCAGTTGAATATATATCCTTACCTGGGCGACGCCTATTCATAAACCGTATAAGCTCGTCTGTATCTATGTTTTCACCCGATGGAAGCCCGTCTATCACGACACCGATTGCTTCACCATGCGACTCGCCGAAGATACTGATTTTTACATTTTTACCTATCTCAGATGACATTTATGTTACCTCCGCACATTCTAAAAACCTCGAAGAAATCGGGATACGATTTTCCGACTGCCTCTGCATTTTTGATTATTACCCCGTCCTTTGCACCTGACGCAGCAATTGCCGCCGACATCGCTATTCTGTGGTCGTTAAAGCTTTCGGTAACACCGCCAAGGAAACCCGTTCCTGTTATTTCAAGACTGTCATCATTTTCATACGATCTTGCTCCCAAATCATGGAGCATCTTGTTCACCGCAGCGAGTCTGTCGCTTTCCTTTATCCTAAGCCTTGCCGCATTGTATAGAAGTGTTTCGCCCTCGGCATCAGCACCTAAAACCGACAGTATAGGAAGCAAGTCAGGCGTGCCCGAAACATCAGCCTTAAAGCCTTTTTTCAGCTTGCTTCTGACAATAATCCCATCTTTTCCTACAACAACCTCGGCTCCATACTCTTTTAAAATGCCGAGAATAGCTTTATCCCCCTGCAAGGAATTTATATCCAGTCCAAGCAGCTTAATTTGGCCGCTAATTGCACCAGCCGCGAGGAAGAACGCCGCATTCGACCAGTCACCCTCAATTTCAAGACTCCTCGGTGAAATATATTTTTGACCGCCCTTGATTTTATATCCATTATCGAGAGTTTCGATTTCAATGCCGAAGTTTCCGAGCATATCAATTGTCATATCGACATAAGCCGAGGATTCAAGCTTCGACGTAAGAACAATCTCGCTGTCACCCAAAAGCAGCGGTAAAGCGAACATCAACCCCGTAACATACCCTGAGCTTATATTCCCTGGCAGAATAAACTTTCCGCTTTTTAAGCACCCCGAAACCTCAAATGGCAAGCTTCCCGCTGAAAAATCCACGCCATTTGCACTGAGTGCTTCAATAAGTTCCCCGAGCGGACGTTTTGGAAGTCTACCCTCGCCTGTTATGTATGAATTAGAGAAAAGGCAGGCGACAGGCAGTAAAAATCGCAGCGTTGAACCGCTCTCACGGCAGTTGAGGCTGATATTTTCTGGCTTTTCAGTTATGCCCTTTACATAAATATATCTTCCCTCACGCCATACCCCAGCTCCCATACCGAGCAGACACTGCATGGTCGCAAGAATATCCTCCGAGAGATTATTCACCATTAGCTTGGTAACCCCCTCCGAAAGCGCCGCACAGATTAATGCTCTATGTGCAGCAGATTTTGAGGTTATCGCCGTCACAGTTCCTGTGAGAACCGACGGCTTTATTTCGACTGTCACTTTATTTACTCTCCAATCCGAAATTTATTATATCCTGAAGCTTCCTTATTTCTATTTTTGATAATATACATTCGCCAATTTTTACAGGTATCACAATTGTGATAGAGTCGGCACTGCGCTTCTTATCTGACAGCATGGCGTTATAAAGCTCGTCCTTCGGAAAATCTGTATTTGTCGAAAGCGAATGTGATTTCAAGGCTCTGAGTATTCTCTCGGCATCATCTTCACTTAAAAAGCCCTGCTTAACCGCCGCTCTCGAAATAATCGCAGTTCCCTTAGCCACCGCTTGCCCATGTGAAACAGAAAAATTGCTGTATTTTTCAATTGCGTGTCCTACCGTATGACCGAGATTAAGTAGCTGACGATTTCCAGTATCAAACTCATCTCCCTCGACTATTTCCGCCTTTATTTCCACACAGCGATAAACGATTTCTCCGATAATTTTCATAAGCTCGGAGCGGCTTCTGCTTTCGATTTTCCCGAACAAATCACTGTCGGCAATAATCCCATATTTTAAAGCCTCGGCTACCCCATCAGCAAATATTTCATCAGACAATGTATCGAAAGTATTAGTATCGGTAATAACAAGCGACGGCTGATTAAAGACACCTGCAAGGTTCTTTCCACCTTTTAAATCGACGGCAGTTTTCCCCCCCACCGAAGAGTCAATAGCTGCAAGGAATGTGGTAGGCACGCCGATATACGAAATCCCTCTCATATATACACCCGCCGCAAAGCCTGCAATATCTCCCACAACACCCCCGCCCAAAGCGAGGATAGTATCAGTGCGTGTAACCGATTTTTCCGCCAAAAACTCGAGTATCTCCCCTAAAACCGCAAGATTTTTTGAGCCTTCACCTGCGGCAAACGAAAAGATAAGCACATTAGCACATTTTTTTTCAAGGCTTTCCTTTACTTTTTTTGCATACAGCATTTTTACGTTGCTATCGGTGATAATCACAATAGTTCCCATAAGAGATTTTTCGGGGATATAATCTGCGATGTTTTCAAGCAAGTCCTGACCGATTAAGATATCGTATTCGGAGGAGGCTTTAACCCTCAGCGTCTTTATAACATTCATAACCTGCTTAGCCCCTAACCGCTTTTATCATGTTTTTTACGTTAACGTTAAGCTCACCGAAAGCTTCAGGTGTTAAGGACTGCGGTCCGTCGCAAAGTGCGTGAGCGGGGTCATTGTGCACCTCGATTATGAGTCCGTCAACACCTGCACCTACTGCCGCAAGCGACATAGGAGCAACATATTTCGCAATACCAGTTGCATGACTGGGGTCAACGATTACAGGCAGATGCGAGAGCTGCTTAAGCACCGAAACGGCGAGTAAATCAAGCGTGTTTCGAGTATAAGTCTCAAAGGTTCTGATGCCTCTTTCGCACAGGATAACGTTGGTGTTTCCGCCTGCCATGATATATTCCGCACTCATTAGAAGCTCTTCAATGGTTGCCGAGAAGCCTCTTTTTAAAAGAATAGGTTTTCTTGTTGCACCAAGCTTTTTTAACAGCTCGAAGTTTTGCATATTTCTTGCGCCGACTTGAATGACGTCAATATCTTCAAAAAGCGGCAGCTGGTCTGAATCCATGATTTCAGTAACTATCGGAAGCCCTGTCATGTCCCTCGCTTTTTTAAGAAGCCTTAGTCCCTCGTCTCTCATTCCCTGAAACGCATACGGGGAGGTGCGAGGCTTGAAAGCACCGCCTCTTAGCATTGTGGCACCAGCTTCCTTAACCAGTCTTGCGACTAAACAAATTTGCTCCTCCGACTCAACCGAGCAAGGTCCTGCAATCATTGCAAAATGACCGCCGCCGATTTTCGAACCGTTCACGTCGATTATGCTGTCCTCTGGGTGGAACTTCCTGTTTGCATTCTTGTACGGCTCCTGTATTCTTTTTACGCTCTCAACGATATCAAGCGAGCGTATTAAATCCTCATCAATCTTAGAGGTGTCGCCGATTAAGCCAAGTAATGTTGTGATGTCGCCTTTTGAGAGATGAACCTTTAAGCCCTGCGATTCGAGCCAGTTGATAAGGCTGTCAATCTGCGCCTTACCTGCATTTTCTTTTAATAAAACTATCATTTCGTTTACCTTCCAATATTTATTTTCTCTTTTTTATTTATTCGGCAAATAAAAAAGCCTCACAGCGGTTTGCTGCAAGGCTCATAATAACGTAAATCCTAGATTAAAGAAGCGTGGCGATTTACACTATTTGCAGTCAAACCAGAAATAACCCTGCTAAAATAAAAAGCAAAGCTATAAAAGTATTCAAATACAAAAAGCGAAGATACACGTCTCATTATAATCTCCAAATAAATCAAAATCTAACACAAGTCATTATACACAAAGATATTACCTTTGTCAATAGCTAAATAAAATTTTATCAAAAAATTTGCTTGACACAAGATATTTAAAAGAATAAAATAGAATTATTGCATTTAGGGGGAAGCTTATGGAATTTAGAAAGATTTTCGACACCATACCGAACGAGTTTGACAGATACCGCCCTCGTTACAGTGACGAGCTTTTTGCCGCTCTTATTAAGCACGCACAAATTGATGAGAGCAAATCAGTGCTTGAAATCGGTCCAGGCACAGGTCAAGCGACCGACCCTATTCTGAACACCGGCTGTAATTACAACGCTATTGAGCTGGGTGAAAACCTCACTCTCAAGATGAAAGATAAATACGGTAAATATCCGAATTTTAACATTGTAAATGACGATTTTATAACCCACGATTTCGACATCCAAAAATTCGACATGATATACTCAGCAGCCACAATACAGTGGATACCAGAGGATATTGCTTTTAGTAAAACGTATGGGCTGTTAAAGCCTAATGGCGTTCTGGCAATGCTCGTTACCAGAAGCGATTATAAAAAGTCAAACGAGGTTTTGTATAACAAAATTCAAGAAGTCTATTCTAGTTACTTCAAACCCGAGACACCGTACACTCACGGCTCATTTATTTATTCAAATGCGGTAAGCTACGGATATGTCAACTTTGAACAGCGTGAATTTTACGGTAAAAGAGAGTTTACGGCTGACGAATATATTGCATTTTCTAAAACCCACTGCAACCATTTAGTAATTCCAGAACCGTATAAAACCGACTTCTTTAACGGTCTTAAAACCGCCGTTTTAGAGGAGGGTGATAAAATAGTATTCGACGATACTTATGTATTAATGACAGCAAGCAAAAAGGAGTAAATAATAATATGAATAAACACGTCAAAAATCTGAACCGCCTTGAATTTCTTATAACCCTCGCCTGCACGGGAAAATGCAAGCACTGCTCCGAGGGCGAACACACCGCGAAGGGTGAACATATAGACGGCACAATTGCCGCTGATATGATATTAAAAACAGCCAAAGCTTATAATATAACCTCGTTAATGACTTTCGGCGGAGAACCGCTTCTATTCCCCGAGGAGGTATATAAAATACACCGTGCCGCAAGAGAAGCGGGTATTCCCGACCGCAGCATAATCACGAACGGCTTTTTCACCCGTGATGAAAGCAAAATACAGCACGTTGCGAAAAGCCTAATAGAAAGCGGCGTAAACGGTCTGCTCCTCTCGGTTGATGCTTTTCATCAGGAAACCATTCCGCTTGAGCCTGTTCTTATTTTCGCAAAAGCGTTAATGGAATATAATATGCCTAAAATCAGGGTTCACCCCGCCTGGCTTGTAAGCAGAGACGACAACAATCCTTATAACACTAAAACTCGGGAGCTTATTGCTAAATTTAATGAAATCGGTATCGAGACTTCGGACGGTAATGTAATCTTCCCCTCAGGTAATGCGTTAAAATACCTTAGTGAATATTTCGATACCGATAAAGAATATGAAAACCCATACATTGAGGACGAAAACGATATAAGGGCTATTTGCGTAAACCCAGGCGGCTCCGTGCTTGGTGATAACATATACAAAACAGATATTATAGAAATCCTTGAAAATTACAAAGCCGATGAATAAGGTTAACGGCATAATAATCTTCGGTGCAAACGGAAGCGGTAAAACTACACTTGGGCGGGAGCTTGCAAACGAACTGGGTTACAAGCACATGGATATAGAGGATTATTATTTCTTAGAATCAAAAATTCCATATAGTATTAGCCGTTCAAAAGATGAATGTATAGAATTAATGCTACTCGATATACAAAAATGCGGTTCATTTGTAATATCGGCTGTTGCAGGTAATCTCGGAGATGAAATAACCTCATATTATAAGCTTGCCGTGTTTTTATCGACACCGAAAGAAATTCGTATGGAACGCATTAAGCAGCGTGAAATAGATAAATTCGGCAACCGTGTATTAATGGGCGGGGATATGTACGAGAGACAACAGAAATTTCATAAATTTGCGGCTACACGGTCATTAACACATATAGATGAGTGGGCGAAAACACTTACCTGCCCAGTTATTCGGCTTGACGGAACACTGAATTTGTCTGATATTGTAAAGCATGTTGTAAAAGAATATAAAGCATTACACATATAAATAGCTGTCTATTATATTCCGAAAACCAATTTCAGACTTCTCGCCGCCAGCCCCCACCCCTCTACATCCTGCATTTTTAGCGGTCTCCATATCCTTTTCTTCATCGCCAATAAATATTATCTCGTCGATAGACAAACCGAAATGCTCTGCGATATAAGCTAACCCATATTTATTAGGCTTGCGAAACCCACAAGTTAAAGACGACATATATAAATCGAGCTCCGACAAAAGCTCTGGAATGTGCTTTTTGAAAAGCTCATCAGGCATAGCTGTCGGTAAATCTGTAAGGCAGGCGGTTTTATAACCGTCTGCCTTAAGTTTTCTTAAGAGGGGAATTGACTCCTCATATATAACAGCTTCAAGCTTGATACCGCTAAAAAATTCATCAATAGCTTGCTTTAAATCAATGCTTCTATTCCAATGCTTTGTAACCTGTTCAAAAATATATTCTGGGGACAGCTCATTTTCTCTGGATTTTACTCTAGGATTAAATAACTTTAATATTTCACAAGATTTATTTATATCATCAGCCAAAAGGTTAAGATTTAATTCTGTATTTATAGTATTAAATCCCGCTTCATAATAATCGACCCAGGAATTTGGCATCCCCTTATATTCCATTAAAGTACCGCCAAGGTCAAATACAACACATTTAATCATAGTAGTTCTAAGCCTTTCCTTGATTAGTCCTTTATTCGATTTGATAAAAGTACGTTATAAAGCGATTTTATGATTTCTTTAAAGCACTTAGTAGGGCTATTAAAATCGACCTGCCCTCTCCATTTGATTTTACCATTATAACGTATCAATGCTTCGTTATCCTCCATATTATACTTTTTAATTATATAATCATTACCGCAAATTCTCACTTGCGGCAGCTCAATACCATACTTATCGTGCAGATTTTGCCTGCAATCACTAATTGAATTATAAAGAGGAGCCAGCTCGTCCTCCGATAAACGTTTATTTAAAAACTCAACGCCTAAGAGCAAAGCAACATCAACACGTTCTAAAAGCTTGGTATAATGCTCATTGCATGGATCTAGGCGAGCCGCCTCTTCGTAATTCACCTTAGCGTTTTCATCGTCTCCCATTTCTGCATAAGTGACACCAAGGCAGTAATACGCCTCTGGATAATCAGGCTTTATTTCAATAGCCCTCGACTGATAAACTATAGCTTTTTCGTAATCACCCTGCCATTGTAAATTATTGCCATAGTTAATGTTATAAATTAAATTATCTGGTTCAAGCTCAAGAGCTTTTAGGAAATTAGCTTCCGCTTCAACGAATTTTCCTTCACAATGATAATCCTCACCACGCTTCGCATAAAGCTCTGCATCTGTCATTCTTGTTACCCCCCCAGCTTTTTTCATAATTATAACTAATTTGCGACAACTTGTCAATGCTCAATAATCCAGTATTTATATTAGGATATCAAGTATTGGAATTATTCATAAAGTATAAAAAGCGGTGGATATTATTAATATTAATCATAAACGCTGGGAGATTGAGAAATGCTTCCGCATCATGAAAACTGAGTTCAAAGCAAGACCTGTCTGTTTATTAAGAGATGACAGAATTACAGCACATTTTACAACCTGCTTTTTAGCTTTGGTAGTGTTCAGATATGCAGAAAAAATTTTTGGACACAAATATACTTGCAATGATATTCTGGGCGGATTAAGAACAATGAAGTTTTTGAAAACTTCTGAGGGTTTCATTCCTGCCTATACGAGAACTGATTTTACTGACGATCTTCATGAAGCTTTTGGTTTTAGAAGTGACTATCAAATACTAACAAAACCCGTATTAATAATATTCTCAATATTTCAAAAAAACTTTTCACATAGTACAGAACGCCATAATAGAAAAACTCCCTTAACCTGCTTCATTACTAGAGTTAAGAGAGTTTTTGCCCACTTTAGGTGTCAAAGATGGGATGTTTTAACATATACAGCTCATTCCTGCAAGTGTTCTATCGTATATCATTCCAGTTTCTGTCCAGCGGTCACATATCTGTGAGCCTACAATAATAATTTTGTCAGCTTCAAACCGCAGAACCGTCGGCAACCAGTCCACATAGAATTCATTATGAGATTTTAGATATAACTTCCTTGTCTTTTCATTTGGGTCTGTCATTGACAAGCCATCAACCTTAATTATATAACCCAAGGCTTTATTAACATAAATCCCATTTTGCGGAAGAAAATCTGGACTGGGTATGCGATTAATTCCTAAAAATGAAAGCATTTCATCTTCACGGCGAAGCCAGTCATCATCAGAAATCTCAAGCGATAATTTATTTTGCCGAAAATTATTAAATAGCAAATCTGCCATTTTGGCATAATCCCTTAGAAAAATCTTAAAGCCCTCAGCTCCCTGCGGCTTGTCTTTATAATAAGGCTGGGCTTGGTCCCTATCCCAAATATAATTAAGATATGGGGTTCCTCGATCGTTTTCGAGATAGTCAATAGTCGTTTCAGCATTCTCTCTATACAAATATATAAGGCATGGATTTAACGGATTTATTATATCCATAATCTCGTCAACAAAGCTTTGTAACACCTCGTAAGAGCTGTTTGCAAGTAAAAATGTAAATATCTGATATTGGAAAATCGCACTGTCGATAATGTAAACCTTATCTTGATTTCTAAGAGCGTTCTCGGTAAAATGCTCCCATTTCTCGAGAGCAAATATTTTATACTCTTCGAGTGGGAAGTTCCAGGCATCATATTTTAATAAACCCTGATATACTTCACCTCCAATTCTATTTTTATAATTCCACTCAATTTCTGGCAAATGGATACCAACCGTGTTTCTTCTAAATACGGCTATTTTATTCAAAATATCAGCCGCTCTGGGATATGTTTCAATAAAGCTTTTATATTCATCATAAGTCATACACGCTTCATCAAAAAACAGCACAGGATTAGGCATAGCAACTTCATGTATCCACTCTGTATTTATGTTATTGCGTTCAAGCTGTATGTGTATAAATCTGGCATTTGTGGTTTTTCCCGTAGAGGGTAAGCCCTCCAACATTACGAGCCGCGGGTTAATCATTGTTTTTGTTTCCTTCAAGTAATATAGTCTTTTTCAATTTCTTCATACATTCCAACATCACGCAACTAACCGTCGGAACCAGTATCCTCTTATCTTTATAAGCACATTTTATCACATGACTCTCAAAATTACAATATAAATAAAGTTATTGTTTTTTTTATGAATT
>JAVBPL010000163.1:0-21915 GCA_031549645.1 Ruminiclostridium sp.
AACTATGATGTCGTCACAGTCACGGATTGGTGATAATCTATGCGCAATAACAATACAGGTAATTCCTCGGTTTTTTATATGCTGTACGGTTTCAAATTCGGTTTTTGCATCTAGAGCGCTTGTGGCTTCGTCTAGAATAACTATAGTCGGGTCTGCCGCAAGTGCACGGGCAATCTCCATGCGCTGCCGTTGCCCACCTGAAAAGTCGGAACCACCCTCATTCATTTTATACTGATAACCACCTTCTCGGCGCATAATATCCTCGTGAAGCTTTGCGTCACGAGCGGCTAAAATCATCTCGAAATCCTCAATTGAATTATCCCACATCTTAATATTATTTGATATACTGTCCGCAAAAAGAATAATGTTTTGGTCTACTACTGTAAGAGAACTGGTGAAAACTGCGCGGTTTATAACGTCCAGCGGTTTTCCATCATACAGGATTTCACCGCTCCACGGTCTATACATTCCCGAAATAAGTTTACTTATCGTCGATTTTCCACAACCAGAGCTACCCACAATGGCAATTCTTTGCCCCTGCTTAATGTTTAAATTGAAATCCTTGAGTAAGGGCTCACCTAGCGGCGAATAACCAAAGGTGACATTACGAAGCTCGATATTACCGATAAGCTTGTCATAGCTTTCCTCGGAAAGAACAGGCTCGATATCAGGTACATCGGGTTTATATGACATTACATCTTCTATGCGCTCCATGCTTGTCCGCATTTCAGCCATTCCTTGTCCCACGGCGATAAACTGATTAACAGGTGCGGTAAACTGCGTTAAATAACCTTGAAAGGCAAACAGCATTCCTGCTGTAAATTCACCCTGAATTACAAGAAAAATACCAAAGGTTAATGTCAGCACACTTACTATTTGCGATACAATAATCGGTATACTTCCGACGTAAGCATCAAGCTTCTGTCGTTTGATGTTTATGTCATTACTGGCTGATTGGTAGCCCGACCATTTTTCAAAAAAACCGTTCTCGGCACCAGAGGCTTTGATAGTTTCCATCATTTCAATACCCGAAAGCTGCAAGGACGACATAAGTGCCGTAGTGCGTGAACGCCCCCCAGCCATTACGATGCGTTTTTTAGAAATATAACGTGCTGTGAACATATTTACCATTATACCTAGAAGGCTGATTAAGGTAAGGAGCCAGCTATAATTCAGCATTATGATAAGGAAAAACACCAGCATAATGCTTTGTAAAAACAAGGGAGCAATTTGACGTATGACACTAGTGGCGATACCTTCGTTTGCGTCCTGACGACCCGCAATATCACCTGCCATGCGCTGAGAATAAAATGACAACGGCAGTCTGAGTATATGCCAGAAGAAGGTTGCGCTTGCCACAATAG
This sequence comes from Ruminiclostridium sp., assembly GCA_031549645.1. Taxonomy (GTDB): domain Bacteria; phylum Bacillota; class Clostridia; order Oscillospirales; family Ruminococcaceae; genus Ruminiclostridium_E. The sequence goes on from JAVBPL010000163.1 coordinate 1,365, forward strand.
CAAACTTGCCCTCCAGCTTAAGCAGGTAGAGCACCTCTAAAACTGCGATTATAAGCTGAACTGCCGAAATGCCCAGCATAAGGAGACAAAAAGGAATAAGCCACCCAGGATTATTCCCAGGTAGCAGAATATCTGTAAATATTTGACCCATGACTGGATTTATAAGTCCTATAACCGAAGTGATAATTGAAGTAAGGATAACAAAAGCGAACATCGGAGTGCTGCCGCGTAAACGGGTTTTGGCAAAGCCCCAGACACTCTTGCGCTTGCCGCCTGGTTCAAAGCCTTCGTCGGGCGCAAGGCAGATGCAGACACCCGTGAAGGCTTTGTCGAACACCTCCATAGGAACCTTAACTTCACCTCGTCCCGGGTCATTGATTATCGCATGATTGCCCCTAAAGCCGTTTAATACTACAAAGTGATTGAAATTCCAATGAATGATGCAGGGAAAGGTCGCATTAGCCTTAAGCTCATTCGGCTCATAACGATAGCCCTGTGCCTTTAGACCATAGCGACGTGCTGCCAGTGCGACGTTCTTGGCGTTGGAGCCGTCACGGGAAACGCCGCAGTCTGTGCGCACCTGCTCAAGCGGCAGCCACTTTCCGTAATAAGCAAGCACCATTGTAAGACAGGCGGCACCACATTCAAGTGCCTCCATCTGCATGATTACAGGCACTTTTTTTACCCTGCTCATGAGCCGAAAATGAAGTCGAGCGGCTTAATAATCTCGACGTATTCCATGCCGTTTTCGTCCACTCGGTTGACCTCGACCTGTCCGAAGGCAGCCCAGACAAAGAGAGAAGCCAAAAGTATTATAACAGCGGCAAGAGTCACCCACACACTAGGTGAGCCGACCTGTATGTAATCAGTGAGCTGTTCAGGTGAAGCCACACGGTCTATGCTGGCTTTACGGAAGATTTGCCTCTTTTCTTGTTCCATGCTTGTACCTCGTAGAATTAATGGGATTATGCGTTGGTTGGCATTACATATAAGTAGGTTCGTTCAACAGTGCGTTCAAAATATCCGCAGTACTCCTCATAAATAAACGTTGGTTTAGGGAACTGTCCGTCTGTATGTCCGTGTTTTATTAATTTTCTCTTGAAATTTGTACATTTTCCGATTTCACAATCTGAACTAGGACCCGAGCCCAAAGCAAAGCCCGTAGACTCCCAATGTCCAAGTGGGCATTTGTCAAAACCCGCTCCGCCGGAAACATCACCGAGCTCGTCGTCGGAGAGTATAGTGTTGATTTCGTTTTTTTCGTTTGACATGAATAAATCCTCCTTAAATTTATGCTTTTTTATTTAACTAAATTATATTCTTTTTTACAATGATTGTCAACAATAAATATAGTATTTAAATTTATTCATATTCACAACCCACTTTAGTTATATCTTCTAAACTGAACTTAATAATTTTCTTTAAATCCTCAAGAGCTATCACAACCTGATAACCAATTTTACCAGCACTGAAAATTATTTTGTCATAATCCTTAGCACTCTCATCAATAACTGTACGGAAAATTTTTTTCATGCCAATCGGTGAACAGCCACCGTGAATGTATCCAGTAAGTGGTAGTAAATCCTTAGATTTTATCATATCAATTTTCTTTTCACCAACACACTTTGCGGCTTTTTTTAAATCAAGCTCTTTATTCACAGGTACAAGAAAAACATAATTGCTATTTGAACCGCTCATAGTAACCAGTGTTTTGAAAACCTTGTCAGGGTTTTGATTTAGAGCAGTTGCGACATCAATCCCACTGATAACATCGGAATTAGTATAATTATAACTTTCATATTCAATTTTCATTTTATCTAGAATTCTCATCACCGTTGTTTTATCATCAGTTTTTTTCATATATACCTCGAAATATTTATTGAGAAGGCTCATTAACAAATGAGAGGGATTAAACAAATCAAAACATTAAAACTATTATTATTTTTCATTATTATCTATATATTTCTTGAGAAAGCTCAGTATTTCCATCGTGCAGTCAACAATCCTATTATGCTTATAATTTTTATTTGTAGAAAAATAACCAAAATAACCCCACGGGTCTTTCGTCTGACCGCCCCAATCCCATAAGCCGTCAGCGTTTTGGTTTGCAATCAGCCATTCCACTGACTTATCAAGATAAAGTGATGAGCCTTGAAACTGGTTGATATAGTTAAAAGCATGAAACCAACGACGAGTTTGCTTGTATTCAAATTGTTCCGGAAGCTTTGCAGGACATTTATCCCAGAAATAACCGTGGTGATAAGCCTGCTCGCCATAATACCTAAGCATGGCGTTTTCGAGTTGGGGCGTAATTTCCGCACGGCGTTTCAAAAGCAGCTCGGTTTGCATAGGGACTAGTCTATCCTCTTTAGTCCAGAATACTTCGTGTTGTGCGGCACGCTCGCGTTCAAACGAATATTCTCCGCTTTCGAATGTCCGCCCTGCTATATACAGCCACTCAAAATATGTACGGTCACATAACGGGTTGTTCGGCTTAATTGCTTCGATTAAGTTACAAACGGTCGCTGCATTCCATGGAATAACACGTTCATTCGTATTACGGAATTTTTCATGAGCCTGTCCTTTAATAAAATCCTCCAGATACTCATTAGCACGAAGTAAAATATCTCTGTCTTCTATTGTGAGTCCGATATAAAGGCAGCGGTTTATTGCTGTTTGTGAAGTCGGGAATGTATCCTTTGCAGAATAATCCTTTGAAAAAAGCTTACCCCAACCGCCGTATATATCCTGTTCTTTATAAAGCTCCTCAACTATATCACTGCCTATAAAATCCTCTCTTAACTGAGAAAGCTCTGCATCATCATAAGGTTTGTCAAGCAGATGAAACAAGATTTTATATCTTACAGCTGGATAATCGCAAAAGTCATACAACCGCATAACTGCTTTTTCAAAATCGTTTTTTAGCATATTAACCTCGCTCTATTTGATGATATAAGCGTTTTAAGTAATGTCATAATTTCATTTGCATAATTAAATACATCAATATCTTTTTTCATTTTCGTATCTCTTCTATAAAGTCAATTATTTCTTTAATATTTATTAATTAAGTTCCATCAATATTAATATATATCAATTCATTCTACCATATAAAATAAAATAAAACAATAGAAATTTAGATTAGGGTAAAAAAACAAGACTTGTAAACATTTTGTGAATAATTTATGAAAATAAAAAATATTTTTATTAATTATTGACAAAAAGCTTCTTTGCTGTTATAATAAGAAACACTACATAAAAAGGAAGAGTTTCGTGGAGAAAATAAAAACTAAAAGCAAGTCTCGTTTAATCGTTTTTTTATGTTTTATGATTGTTCTTGCTATTATCGGGTACATAAATGGATGGCATTTGTGGCTTATTGAAGCAGTAAAAACCAACCTTATCACCGAAAATAGATACTTGCTTGTCTTGAGGGGCCTTGGTGCCACGCTTTTAATCTCTGTCTGTGCCGCTGTCTTTGGGACTGTGCTGGGTGGGTTTATTTGCGCTATACGAATGAGCGGGAAACAATCACTTGTAACTATTTCAAAAGTATATATAAACATTATAAGAGGTATTCCAGTTGTAATAATCCTGATGTTATTTTTCTTTGTGGCTTTCGTAAAATATGATATTAACCCAATTTTTGTAGCTGTTTTATCCTTTAGTATTTATTTTTCGGGGTATGTTGCTGAAATTTTTCGTACTGGAATTGAAAGTGTTGACAAGGGACAGTTTGAAGCCGGTGCAGCTGGTGGCTTCTCCAAAGCACAAACCTTTATATATATAATTTTTCCACAAGCTTTGCGACATTTTCTACCCGTTTACAGCGGTGAATTTATAACTATGATGAAATTCACTTCGGTTGTTGGTTATATCTCTGTTGAAGATCTTACCAGAGCCTCCGAAACTATAAAAAATCGTACATTTTCTCCGTTTTTTCCGTTATTAGTGGCAGCGGCTCTCTATTTTCTTTCAGCTTGGGCGTTTATATCAGGTTTAAGTTTTCTTGAAAAAAGGATTAACAGACGGATTCGCTAATACAATCAATCCGTCTGAAAATAAATACATATAATGAAAGGCAAAAAAATGAAAAAACTTACAGCACTTTTACTCGTAGCAGCATTATCCCTTACCTGCCTGTCAGGCTGTGCAAAATCAGAACGCAAGAAAATTAATGGCTACGACGACCTTGAAACCGCGCGAATTGGTATCTTGGCAGGTACTACTTGGGAACAACATGCAAATACATTTTTCCCAAATGCAACAATCTTAAAATATGATTCTTCTACAGAGCTTAATCAGGCTTGGGAAAACAAGAAAATTGATGCACGCTTCGCAGAGATTTCCACAATAGGTTATTCTTATATTTTTGACTCATCTCTCGCGTTTATTGATGTTGATGTTGAACCTGAGGATTCGGGAATAATATTCAATAAGGAACAAGCTGAGCTTTGTGAGAAGTTTAATGAATTTATGGCAATAATTAAGGAGGACGGAACACTTGATGGTATTATGACACGTGCAAATGACCCTGATATTGACCATATAATAAACATTAAAAACTCGGGTGAAAATGGTGTTATTAAGCTTGGTGTCGCTTCCGACCTTCCTACCTCAAGCTATAAAATAAACGATATTTATGCAGGCTTTGATATAGAAATTATGGAAAATTTCGGAGCTTATGTCGGTAAAAAGATAGAATATCAGGAATATACCTTTGCAGGCCTTATTACCGCTTGTGTTACTGGTAAGGTGGATGCCGCTGCAGCTGGATTTTCTATAACCGAAGAACGTAAAAAGGAAGTGCTATTCGGAACCCCTAATAACCAAAACAAAGTTGTGGTTATGATCGAAAAATAAATTTTTGGTAGAAATAGCATAATCATAAAGTTACATACAAGCAGCCTTGCAGATGAATGAGATTGCAAGGCTGTTTTTATTTACGGGGATTTCGCCAACTGCAGTTGACGACCAGCAGACGTCCGCTTAACCCCAGGAATGGTTAGTTATAATTTGTGTTGCAATTATATTGTAAACCTATCATTAAATTTTTTCAATTTGCTCTCAAACAAGGCAAAACACTTGACATAATAGCATAAATTTTGTTATAATACAATTAAATGTAAAATTTTCATTAATAAAATTATATCAAATTAGTAGCATGATTAATCGGAGGGTATAGAAATATGCAAATCATTGTTAAAAAGCCAAAGCTCAAAATTATCTCGATCGTGTTATCTGCCGTCTTATTGTTTGCAGCAATACCGATAACCTCGCTGATAACAGCAGCGGACGGTATATCGGTTGTTGGTTCAGGTGCCGAGAGCGACCCGTTCATTATCAGCACGGAAGCACAGCTGCGTCAGGTTGCGACAGATGTAAACGCAGGTACGGGAACATATACGAAAGACGGTTATTATGTGCTTAATAACGATATCACACTAACAACTGGTACTGAATGGATACCGATAGGTAAATATACTCCAGGATTAGATACAGATGTCTATAATTTTGAAGGTAATTTTAACGGTGCAGGATATACGATAACAGGTCTAACTATTAACCCTTCAGACTCTAGTCAATATAAAGATTATTTAGGCTTATTTGGAAAAGTAACAAACGGTACTATAAAAAATTTAGGAATTATAGATGCAACTATAACAGGCGGCTATAATATAGGTGCTATTGCAGGGCAAATTGTGGATTCGACTGTGGAAAATTGTTATTCAGATTCAATGATAATTACATCAAATAAAGGAAATACAGGCGGTATTGTCGGAAATGCAAGTGTTGCTTCAAAAGGCTCGACAATTAGAAATTGTTATTCGCACAATGGAAGTATAAATTATACATGGAAGGAAAATGGCACTAGTAATTATGGCGGCATTGTAGGTTATATATACGGAGAAAGTGTTAATAACGATATTATAAAATCTTCTATTTCCAATTGTTGGTCAACAATGACAGTAAACGGTGTTGACAAGATTGAAAATGGAGGAATTAAAGCAGCTGTAAATGTTGGCGGTATCGTAGGCAGTATTAGATATTCTGATGTTAAAAATTGTGCCGCATTGAACAAAATTGTAACAGGCAACACTGATAACTATGGCGAACCAGGGTTTAGGCGTGTTGTAGGCTTTACTGGTATGGGTTGCGTTCGGAGCAATAATAAAGCATTTGCGGATATGCAAAATGCAGATATAACTAAAGATGGCAGCACAGCTTTAGGCACTTTAACCTTGGTTAATGATTGGCTTGTAAAAGAGGAGAATGAAGTTGACGGTGCGGATGTAACCCTTAACGATATTTGGCATATAGCGTCTCAAAATGGTGTAGGTACACTAGGTGCGCTTTTCACCGACAGCAGCGTTTGGAATGTCGCTGACAACAGTCTGCCTGGGCTTAAGGCTTTCAGCAACAATACCGTTGCCTTTCCTGAATATTTAAAACAGGGTTCAGGTACCGCTGCAAACCCGTATTCCATCAGAACAGAGGAAGAATTAAGGCAAATTGCAACTGATATAAATGCAGGAACAGTTAACTCGGACACTTGTTACGAGCTGGCTAACGATATTAAATTATCCGACGAAGAATGGATACCGATAGGAACAGTAGCTAACCCGTTTAAGGGTACCTTTGACGGTAATTACCATGTGATAAAAGGACTAAAATTTAACGATGACACAGATACTTATGCTGGCTTGTTTGGGGTTATTGATAGTGCAACTATTAAAAACCTTGGCGTAGTAGATGTTAATATATCATGTAAAGAATATGCAGGCGGTATAGCTGCACAGAGTACAAACAGTACTATTAAAAAATGCTATACCACAGGAAGCATTAGTACCGATTTAGGCTATTGCGGCGGTATCGCAGGTATTATAATAAACGGAATAATTGATCAGTGTTACAACACTTGTAAAATTGAATGTAAGGGAGACACTAGTTGTTTTGCAGGCGGTATTGTCGGTTCAGCAAGTGGTGATACTGCAACAATATCAAACTGCGTGGCACTTAATCCGTCAGTTTCGGCAAGCAGTGAGACAGGAAGAATAATGGGTAGTACAAATACCAGTGTCACTTTAACAAATAACGCAGCGTATGAAGAAATGTTAGACAAAAACGGCGATACATTTGGATATGTCGGAAAAGACGGTGCAAATATTGCAATTAGTATAATCACCGCTAGTTCCTCTCTCAATGGTCGTTTCCTTGCGGATGACGGCTGGACTGTAGCAGCAGGCAGTCTCCCTGGATTTGGTGCTGTTGTGCCTATGCCAAAGTATATTGTTCCATTCGGCGGAGCAGGCACAGAAACAAACCCGTACCTTATAAAGGATGCGGAGGACCTTGCCAACCTTGCCGATTTTGTAAATGAAGGTAATATTAAATATAATGCGGCATACTACAGGCTTGAGAATAATTTGGATATTTCAGATATAGAACAGTGGACACCGATTGGCACTTTTAGCAACCCTTTCAAGGGTAAATTCAACGGCAATTCCAAGGTTATAAGCGGCTTGAAATATGACGATACAACCGGCACTTCGATTAATATCGGCTTATTCGGATCTATAGAAAATGCTGAAATTGAAAAGCTCGGAGTAATCGGGATAAATATAAATGGGTATAGTAATATCGGCGGTATTGTAGGTATTTCTAGTAGAAGTACAATTTCAAATTGTTATACAGAAGGGACTGTCAGAGGTAACGACTATTGCGGCGGTATTGTAGGTTCTTCTGCACACAGTACAATTTTAAATTGTTATACAGACGGAGCTGTCAGCGGTAACTACTATTGCGGTGGTATTGCAGGCCGTGTTGTAAAAACCGCAGTAAATAATACTGTAAAAGATATTTCTTATTGCTATTCACTGTGTGCTGTAAGTGCAAATGCTGATGCAGGCGGTATCGTTGGTAAAATTGATTTAGGATGTGTGGAATACTGTACCGCACTTAATCCTTCGGTAAAAGCCCCATCGAATACTGGACGTATAGCAGGTTCTATTGATGATGAAAGTTTACTTTTTAATAATTTTGCTTTTGATGGTATTAAGGATGGATACGGAAGTATTATATGGAGTAATAAAGTCGAAAATGAAAAAGACGGCGCTGATTATAATTATTATGCAATCAGCACAAATGCAACACTCGGCAATCGTTTCACGGCGGCAAACGGCTGGACTGTAGCGGCAGGCAAGCTGCCAGGGTTTGGTGCTGCGATAGAAATCCCGCTGCATATTAAGCGTCTTGTAGAATTTGACGACGGTGACGGTACAAAGGATAATCCGTACTTAATATCTACAGCCGAAGGACTTGCAAAGCTTGCAGAGGTTGTAAATTCAGGAAATGCAAGCTACGTAACTGCATACTACAAGCTTACTGATGATTTGTATTGTGAACCTACAAGTGGTTGGACTCCGATAGGCACTGAAGACAAACCGTTCAGCGGTCATTTTGACGGTGCAGGATATACGATAAACGGCTTGACTATTGATACAAATTCAAATTATCAAGGTCTGTTCGGATATATAAAAAATGGTACAGTAAAGAATCTCGGACTTCTGGGCGCTGATATTAAAGGTGGTTGGCATGTAGGCGGTATCGTAGGTTATATAGTAGAAGCAGTTGGAAATGGCGTTGTAATTATTGAAAATTGTTATGTAGAAGGAGCTATTTCAGGAACAAATAATGTAGGCGGAATTGCAGGTTATGTAATAGGAGAAGAGTTTTCAACAGATTTTTATATTAATAATTGCTATACCAAAGGAACAGTTATCGGTATCACTGATGATGCTGATGATAGTAAAGGAAAGTATATCGGTGGTATCGTTGGTTATGCAACAAGTATGTCAAATTATTCCGGTCGTATCTTATCCTGCTATTCAACCGCAGAGGTAAGCGGAAATCGAGACATCGGCGGTATTGCAGGTTATGCATCTAATTTTATCTTAAATAATTGCGCAGTGATTAGTGAAAATATTAAAGCTAAAAGCGATTTTGGGCGTATAACAAGCAATATTTATACTACACTTAACAATTGTTTTGCGTTTGAAGGTATGTATTATAATAACGATAAAGGCTATATATGGGCAGTAGATAATATTAACGGTAGCGACATAAACGCAGAAAATATTTCATCGGCAACGTTTTGGAAGAATAATGGTTATGATGACACGGTATGGACTCATGAGAGCGGCAAGCTTCCTATACTTAAAGGTATCGGCGGTCAGGACGGTACTATACCTGATTATATAATAAAAGGCAGCGGAAGTATAAACGCACCTTATATTATTTCAACAGAGGCAGAGCTAAGACAGATTGCGACTGAAGTAAATTCAGGTACAGGTATATATAAGGCAACCGATTATTATGAGCTTAGTGCTGATATTATTCTTACAGGCGGTAACTGGACACCGATAGGAACTTTTATAAGACCGTTCAGCGGTCATTTTGACGGTACAGGACATACAATAAGCGGCTTGACTATTGATACAAATTTAAGTGATCAAGGTTTATTTGGGTGTATAACAAACGGTACCGTAAAAAATCTCGGGCTCTTGAATGTGAAGATAAAAGCTCTTGGTACTAATAGTTATTCATCTTACACAGGCGGTATTGCTGGATGTATAATAAGAAATGATGATAACAAGCAAGCAGTTATTGAAAATTGTTATGTAAAGGGAGATATTTCAGGAGATTATTGTGTAGGCGGCATTGCAGGCGGTATGAATAATGGCGTATCAATCAGAAATTGCTATACCGAGGGGACGATTACAGGCTTAACAGATAACGGTGCTGGCAACAATATCGGCGGTATCGTTGGTGAAGTTGCATATGGTTATGATATAGCTGATGCAAATACTATTGAGAACTGCTATTCAACCGCAGAAGTAAGCGGAAATTCTAACATCGGCGGTATTGCAGGTTTTGCAAGTAATAATACAATTAAAAACTGCGCGGCACTTAACGCAAACATATCGTCTGATATCGGAGGAAAGTTCGGCCGTATAATAGCACTTGGGGAAAATTTGACCTTGGAAAAAAATGTTGCGTTCGCATACATGAGGTATAATGGCGATAATTATGAATGGAAAAACACGGGTGCGACATATGTAGACGGCTTAAGTTCAATCATTAGCAGCTTTTCGTTGTCTACCTTCTGGAATGTGTACTTGGGATTTAACACCGACATTTGGGTTGTAACAGCCGGTAAGCTTCCTGTGCTTAAGGATATCGGTGGTCAGAACGCAGATTTTCCAAAATATATAGAAAAAGGCAGCGGAAACATAAACGCGCCTCATATTATTTCGACAGAGGCAGAGCTAAGACAAATTGCAGCAGATATAAATGCAGGTACAGGCACATATAAGGCAGACGATTATTATGAGCTTAAAAATGATATTATACTTTTAGACGGTAACTGGACACCGATAGGTGATAATAACACTACAAGATTCAAGGGTAATTTCAACGGAAACGGATATGTAATCAAAGGAATGACAATCACTCAATATGGGGATAAAGGGTTGTTCGGCTATACCGAAGGTGCTGTTATTGAGAACTTAGGTGTCATTGATATCAATATATCCGGAACGAGTCAACTCGGGGGTATTGTGGGAATAATGTTCGGCGGCAGTATAAAAAATTGCTGCACAACTGGAACTATAACAGGTACTGGAACTAATGTAGGAGGGATTGCAGGTTCTATACAAGGAACAGCCTCAATTGAGAACTGTTGGTCGAGCTGTACAGTTCAAGGAACAATTGCAATCGGCGGTATTGCAGGATTTTATATTCGCCCCACAGACACAGATGAACTTACAATACAAAACTGTGCGGCACTAAATAAATCTGTTAAGGCAACGGATAACGGCGCAGGACGTGTGTTCGGTTATTCTCAATATATGTCTAGCATCACTTTAACAAACAACTATGCCTTTGGTGGTATGTTGAACAATACAGGAGATACCGATTGGAGCGAGAACTCTTCCACAGGTATAAACGGCGCAGATATGAGGAAAATCAATGCCGTTACCAAAGCCTTCTGGACAAATACAATGAACTGGGATGATATTTACTGGCGGTACGTTCAAGGAGAGCTGCCAATGCCTTTTAGTTCTTTACATGGTGGCACACTTCCCGACCATCTGATACCAACTGCCCTTACAAGTGACGGGGTATCATTCGACAGTACCTCGTTTGAGTACAACGGTTTTATACAGGTACCAGCTATTATATTTAATGATACAACTCTCACCGAGGGTTTCGATTACGTAATTAATATAACAAGTGTAGACGGTATTAGTACCAGTGCAGGAGAAAATGTAGGTACAGTTACTGTGGAGATAGAGGGCTTAGGCGATTACAGTGGTTTAGTGACTAAAACGTATACTATCACAAAAGCGACTCCCCTTGCACCCGCGCTTGCTTTCACGGTATCAGATGGAGCTTTCCCGAAAACTGTAACAATCACAGCAGTTGCAAACTGTGAATATAGCTTTGATGACGGCACGACATGGGGCGATACTAACACTTATACCTCGACCCAAGCGGAAGATGTTAAAATGTCAATCCGTTACAAAGAGACAGCAACAAACAACGCTTCCGAAGCGGCAACCAATACAATAAATACAAATAGCCAAAACCAAGCCGCACCTAATACATTCGAGCTTTCTTATGAATTAGTCGGCGACACTTATACAGTTACAATTCCAACGACAACAGGTGCAGAATACAGCTTCGACGGCACTATATGGAGTGGCACTAATATTAAAACTGACTGCAAGCCTGAAACAACAGTTACAGGCTACAAGCGCATGGCGGCAAAAACTGGCTACAATGTCAGCAGTGCGGTAAGCGCGAATATTATGTTACCAGCACTTACTGCTCCTATCATCGAAACAGTATCAACACCCACAGCTTCACCAAATGGCGGAAGCTTTACAGATAGTCAAAGCGTAACCCTTTCATGTGCTACAGAGGGTGCAAGCGTTTACTATACTTTAGACGGCACAGTTCCGACAGTTGACAGCACTTTGTATACAGAAGCATTTTCAATTATCGCAACAACCACAGTTAAGGCGTTGGCAATAAAGGAAGGCATGACCGACAGTGAAATAATGACAGCGACATTTACACTGAAAATTAACGTTGTTCCCGATCCTATTCCGACACCGACACCTGGTGGTGATACCGATAATACTCCAGTTACACCGTCTGATAATACAGAAACAGATACACCAAAAACCACAGACGAAAAGGACGATAAACCAACAGATACAAAGGATACATCCCCAAAATCCGAAATCTTAACAGATAATATATTTGACAATCATACACCCAAAGAAATAGCTCCTGAGATTATCACAGATGCTCTAAAAACAGAAAATCCTGTTATACAGCTTACAGAAGAAACTGGAACGGTTATAACAAAAGACCTGCTACAGCAAATCAAGGAGTCTGGTAAGGAAGTAACGATTGAGTTGGATAATGGTGTGACAATCAAGATTGACCCATCAAAAATAACTGATGCAACTGTAGACGTGGATTTATATACAATGATAATTGTAACAGAAAAAGCAGAGCAGATCACTGAAACCGCAAAAGTGCCGGCACATTCAATCGTTATCATTCCGAGCACACATGGTGAGTTTGGATTTGAGATGGTAATAAACATATCTAAAGAAACATTGCAGGAGGCAGGAATTAAGGGTAAAAATGCTAAACTGTACTACATCTCTGACGACAATGAGGTTACTGAGCTTGGCAAGGCTGTGGTTAATAAGGATGGTTCTGTTGATATTGCTATTACGCACGCTTCACAATATCTTCTGTCAGAAAATCCTCCGATAATTGAAAGAACCGAAGATTCTATTAATGATAATGGTAAAACAGAAAGTAGCAATGAATTAAATAATACTGATGATGTACAAACCAGACCAGGAGAAAAGAACCCGCCTACAGGCGTTACATTTACATTTGTCGGGCTTACTGTATCAATTGGGGCTATGATTGCCGGAAGAAAGAGAAAAGACAGAAGCAAAAAGTAATACTTATAATTAAAATGATTGCTTTTAAATTGCGATTAAATTATGTTATTTGACAAGTGTAATACAAAAACTGTGAAAACCCCTTGATTTCAAGGGGTTTTCGTTGTATCGCTTATGCAGTGAAAATATGGCGGGGCGGGTGGGGTTTGACGCTCCGCTAACCCAATGAAGAAAAATCACAGATTTTTCTGCTAGGTTCGCTCCCACTCCTCTCCACGGCAAAAAAGAAGACAATGCTCACTTCGTTCGCATTGTCTTCTTTTTTGGCGGAAAGGGAGGGATTCGAACCCTCGTGTGCTTGCGCACAACCTGATTTCGAGAGTTATCGGCGGTTGGTAATATGAGGTAAAATAAGGCTTATGTTGGTTATCCATAAACACTATTCACCACTAGCAAAACCGTATTTTCCATTTAGAACTCCACTCTACCCTATATGACTACTGTAATGACGGTCATCTAACAGTTTTCTAACACTTTTGTGATAAAGTGTTAGAAAACTGTTAGATGAGAATAATCAGGGTGTTGGGTAGTCGATATGATTTTTAATCATATCCGCAGAAGGTAAAAATAAAATATGTATTTTCTCAAAAGCTAATGTGTCCAGAATATTTATAAGGAAATACATAACATGAAATATCAAAAAACATACTCTAAATTATTAAATGCTTATCCCGAGTTGATAGCAAAAGAAAGCTTATATAAGATTTGCAAAATCAGTAAAAAGACTGCTATTTATCTTCTGGAAAATGGAATTATCCCTTGCATTGATACAGGAAAGAAAACACATCGTTTTATCATTAAAATGATTGATGTCGTTGAATACTTAAAACAGCGAGATATTAATCCAGCAATTGAAAAAAAGAAACCATCATATGCGAAGCCTGCTCCGGCAATAATTATGAGTGCTTCAAAAAGAGAAAATATTTTTGAACTGCTTGATGATCGCTTGAAAAATGAAGAAGATGTATTTGATTTTCATGATATTGAAAGAATTTTCGGTTATAACAAAAAATATATCTTACGCGAGATTAATTGTGGTAGGCTTAAAGCGATATCGTATAAATCAAAATATATAGTTCCAAAGGTGTTTATGCTTGAATATATACGTGATTATGGAATTCAAAATAGATATATACCTGAAGAATTGAAATTAATACTGTATAAGTGCTAATTACAACCTACTTGGCACACTACATTCCCACCTCGCCGATGTCGAGGGTCAAATATTAAATCATCAAATCATTCGTTAGTAAATTTAGGCAAAGATAGAATAGTGTAATATACCAAATCGTACTTGACTATGATACGACGATGTGCTATACTGTTAATAAACTATAACGGAGGTAGAAATATGTTCATTGGAAGACAGCGAGAATTATCTGCTCTTAATAAGCTTTACGCATCTGATAATTTCGAATTTTCTGTTATATACGGTCGTCGCCGTGTCGGTAAAACTGCACTTATCACTCATTTTATTGAGGATAAAAAGGCAATTTATTTTATGGGAGTTCAGAGTAATGCAAAGCAAAATCTCGAAAACTTCAGTAAAAGTATTATGGAATACAGTACAGGTGGTATGACCGATGCAAGTTTCTATAATTTTCAGGCAGCTCTTGAATATGTATTCAAGCTGTCCGAAAAAGAAAAAATGATTCTTGCTATTGATGAATACCCCTATGTTGCTCATGCGTCCAAAAGCCTTGCTTCCACTCTCCAGTTACTCATTGACAAATATAAAGAAACTTCAAAATTGATGTTGATACTTTGCGGTTCTTCGATGTCCTATATGGAAGACCATGTTCTTTCTTATAAAGCACCACTTTACGGTAGACGCACCTCTCAAATAAAACTTCAACCTTTTGACTTCGCTGAAACCTGTAAATATCTCGCTCACTTTTCAGATGAGGATAAAGCACTTGTTTACGGGGTAATCGGTGGAACACCGCAATATCTGTTGCAGTTTAGTGATAAATTAAGTGTTGAAGAGAATATTAAAAACACATTTCTTAACCCAACCTCAGCACTGTACGAGGAACCGGAAAATCTCCTGAAGCAAGAAGTTCGAGAGCCTGCTATTTATTATGCGATCATAACGGCAATCGCTTCTGGTGCAACTCGAATGTCAGAGATATCAAGCAAGGTTGGCGAAGAAACAAATGTCTGTGCCATCTATCTTAAAAATATTTTGATGCTCGGTATCATCCGGAAAGAAACGCCATATGGCGAAAAGGTATCAACCAAATCACTCTATTCCATTGTGGATAATATGTTCCGCTTTTGGTATCGTTTCGTGCCTGAAAACCAGTCGCTTATCTCCCGTGGTGCCGCCGATATGATTTACAAACGGATTGAACCGTTCTTTTCGGATTATATGGGCAAAATTTTTGAAGAAATCTGTCAGCAATATCTTTGGTCATTGCTTTTAACGGATAATTGTCCAGTGCAATTTAAGAGCCTCGGCCGCTGGTGGGGCAACGATAAAAAAGCTAAAGCACAAACTGAGATCGATATTATGGGTGAACAGGACAAAGATACCGCTCTTTTTGCAGAATGTAAGTGGACAAATGAAAAAGTGGATGTCGGCGTACTGATGGCTCTTGAATATCGCAGCAGGCTGTTTAGCTATAAAAATACGCAGCTATATTTATTTTCAAAGTCCGGATTTACAAAAGGCTGTATTGATAAAGCAAATGAAATGCGTAACGTAAAACTCGTAAGTTATGCGGAAATTGTGAAATAGAGGTATCAAAGAATTTAATAAGCCTTTACTTATTAATGATTTTTATGTATAATATTGGTGTAGAAATCTTTTTTGTACTGTTGTGGTTATGGTATGAGAGGTTTGATGATTTATCTAAGTGGAGATTATATTATGAATAAATGTTTGGACTCTATCACTAAGTTTATATTTGTGGAAGATGATATAACTCCTTGCGATATTATCCTTATACCAGGCGGAAGCCATCCGCAACTAGCAGAGAGAGCTGCATACCTTTATAATCAAGGTAAGGCAAAATTAATTCTTGCAAGTGGTAGGGCAAATCCGAATATACCCGAATTTGCATCTGAAGCGGAGTTTCTGAAATCAATTTCTGTTAATATGGGCGTTCCCAATGAAAAATTTATCTGCGAGAATGAAGCATCACATACATTTGAAAATGCAGAGTTTTCTCTTACGATGCTTAATAATATGAATCTTAAGCACGATAGAATAATTCTTGTCTGTAAGGCGTATCATAGCAGACGCTCTTTATTAACATATCAATATTTCTTCCCCAAAAACACTGAATTTTTAGTTTCGCCCACTACGGATAAGCGAGGGTTGCATAAGGATAATTGGACTACTAATCCAGAATATATTGAAAAAGTTATGGGTGAGGTAGAAAAAATAGGCAAATATTTCAAAGATAAAGTTGCTTATTTAGATGGGTGTGCCAAATAAGTATTTTCTTTGTATAATAAAAAACACTAATGCACCATAATTAATGGGATTAGTGACAGGTAAATCTACTTGAATATATTTCGGAGCAATTAACAAGAGAATTTGGAAAAGGGTTTACTGTTTCCAATTTGCGCAATATGATGCAATTTTATTGTGCGTATTCAATTCGCTACTCACTGCGTAGCGAATTGAGCTGGACACATTATCGTGTTTTAATGCGAATTAGCAATGAAGAAAGACGAAACTGGTATACAGAAGAATGTGCTAAATCCAACTGGAGTGTCCGTCAACTGGAAAGACAAATTCATACTTTGCTTTATGAGAGGCTGCTTTCAAGCATTGATGAATATAAAGAAACGGTAGCTTTAGAAATGGAAACCACAGAACCAAAACCTTAGTATGTGAAAATAATAAAGGACCTCTATGTATTGGAGTTACTTGATTTACTTAAAAAATTCGCATTTTACGATTTAATTTGTAATATTATAAAACTGATTTACCCGAATTGTTTTTATTGTAATGCGGTTTTTTTTTAAAAGAAAAGAAAATTAAAATAAACATAACAAGTTTTCTCCGATATATTCATATTGCTTTTATCTCAAAAATGTGATATTCTAAAGTAGTAAATGTAGGGATAGTAAATTGTAGGTGTAAATGATATGGATGAAATGATTATTAACAATGCAAAAATTATGGCAAAAGATCAAATTTATGAAAACAATCAAGTGGTAATACCGAACCTGTTTATGCAATAGATATGTTCAGAATAGAAATGCAAGGTGAAGCTGGAAAAGTAAATCTTTGCACTGAAGATGATATTATAAATTTGGTTAAGGATGTTCGGTTGGAGATAGAAGGTATATGAAAATATTGATTGATACAAATTACGTTTTTTCAATCTCGCGTGTTGGG
This sequence comes from Ruminiclostridium sp., assembly GCA_031549645.1. GTDB lineage: Bacteria > Bacillota > Clostridia > Oscillospirales > Ruminococcaceae > Ruminiclostridium_E. Next base: position 18,771 of record JAVBPL010000163.1, read on the forward strand.
AATAATGGGTAGCTGTGATACAAAAAACACACCTTACCCTTTGTCAAAAGATGAAATTAAGCGTTTCAATGTAGAAGAAAAGATTTCAAAAATTCAAAGCAAATGAACTAATGTAACAATAAAGGACTTGAGATATACCTCTCAAGCCCTTTGCAATTGTTGAATATAATATAAAACTAAATAAAACGAGAATTTATACATAATCATTTTGTTAATCTTTCGCCGTTATATTTTTGCCCCCATTTTGCCATCTCAACAAAAATAGGATAAACATTCTTTCCTGCTTCAGATAACGAATATTCCACATGAGGTGGAATTTCATTAAATTGTACCCTCGTAACTAATCCGTTTTCTTCCAGTCCGCGCAAGGTATTCGTCAGCATGGTATTGGTAATTCCGTCTAACTGTTTTTTCAATTCTCCAAATCGTATGGAGTCTTTTTTACTAAGCTCAAATAGAACGTGCATTGACCACTTACCTTGAAATAATTCTAACGTGGACAATACAGGGCAGCCTTCCACAAGAGGCTTAAGTGTCTGGACGAATTTTTGATATTCCTCAAATGTTAAATCATTCATAAAAATTATATTACCTTTGTTTGGTACGTTTTAGCGTACTTAGTTAGAATAATCTGCGTACTTGACATGTATTGTGTATTAAGTATATAATAAATACCATAGGAAGTCAATAGGAGATTTTACATGAGTACAAATAAAATAGATTGTTTAAAACATGAACTTGAGCGAGCGGACTCGGTCATTATCGGTGCGGGAGCCGGTCTTTCTAATTCTGCCGGTTTATACTATTCAGGAGGACGCTTTGAAAGACATTTCCCCGATTTTATTAGTAAATATGGCTTTAAGGATATGTATACTGCAAGTTTTTATCCATATCCCACACAGGAAGAATTTTGGGCTTTTTGGAGCCGGTGTATTTATTATGAGCGTTATTGCCCGCCTCCAAAACCGGTTTATGAAAATCTATTTTCTTTAGTAAATGATAAAGACTACTTTGTTGTCACCACCAATGCAGATCATGTTTTTCAACGCTCCGGTTTTGATAAACAGCGTCTTTTCTATATTCAAGGTGACTATGGTCTTTGGCAATGTAAAAAACCATGCCATCAAAAAACTTACGACAATGAAGAAACTGTTAAAAAAATGTTTGAACAACAGCGTTATATGAAAATACCTACAGAACTGATTCCGCGGTGTCCGAAGTGTGGCGGTATCATGTACCCTAATTTGAGAGGCGGAAATTGGTTTGTACAAGATGAAGGCTGGTATGAAGCAGAGAAAAGATACGAAGAATTTATTAAAAAACACCGTAAATCAAAGGTTATATATTTGGATTTAGGTACCGGTGGAAATACACCTGTTGTTATAAAATATCCCTTTATGCAAATGACCTACCAAAATCCGAAAGCAATCTATGTCAGTATAAACTTTGGCGATACGTATACTGCTTTAGAGATTAAAGACCGCTCCATCTGCATAAATGCAGACATTTTGCAGGTAGTGAACTCCATGCTGGAGGTGAAGGTGCCGCAATGAATCAAGAAGAAAGACGGTTATATTTAATCAACGCATTGATAGATGAAATGCCGCAATATAAAGGCACTAAAATACCCTCCGATGAAATAGGACAATTTCAACTTTTGCGTTCGCTGTTCAATGTTCGTCAACCATACCCTGCTTCACTGGAGTTTTTAACGGTGCAAGATACGTATCTATCAGAAAAAATAAAACAACGTGGTATTGTAAAAGCCAGCTTTTTGAAGCCTATAAAAGCAAATAATCGTATTTTTTTATGGCAGGGAGATATTACTGCTTTGCAGTGTGACGCTATCGTTAATGCTGCAAACAGTGCAATGTTGGGATGCTTTCAACCCTGCCACACCTGTATAGACAACATCATTCACACCCTTTCCGGTGTACAGCTTAGGATAAAGTGCAAAGAAATCATGCAGGAACAGGGTCATGAGGAATCCACGGGAATGGCAAAAATTACACCGGGATACAATCTCCTATGTAAATATGTGTTGCATACAGTGGGACCAATTATATCTGGAAATCTTCGTGAAAAAGACTGTGAATTATTGGCAAGCTGTTATCAATCCTGTTTGGAATTAGCCGCCGCCAATGGAGTCAAGTCAATTGCCTTTTGCTGTATTTCTACAGGTGTATTTCGTTTCCCTCAGGATAAGGCGGCACAAATTGCAATAGAAACTGTAACTAAGTTTCTGGAGGAAAACCATACAATCAGTCAGGTGATATTCAATGTTTTTACTGACAAAGACTTGTCTATATATCATGAATTATTAAATAAATAAATGAAAGAAGGATTTTATTATGAACACAATGGAAACCATTTTCAGCAGAAAGTCTATTCGCAGTTATACCGGAGAGAAAATCACGGAGGATGAACTGCAAACGATTTTAAAGGCAGCATACGCCGCACCTGTTGGCAGAGCAGAGTATGACAGTCTAACCATGACGGTCATTTCAAATCCGGAGCTTTTGAAAAAGATTGATGCTGCCGGTGCAAAGTTCTTCAATAAACCAGATTTTAATCCGCTCTATAATACCCCTATGTTGATTGTTGTTTCTTCCAAGCTGTCAGGTACTCCGATGGATAACATTGCTTATTCCAATGCGGCCACTATTGTTCAGAATATGGCACTTACGGCTGCCGAACTTGGTGTTGGCGCTTGCCATATCTGGGGAGCTATAATGGCAATAGCTAATGTCCCAAAGATTATAAAAGAATTGAATCTGCTAGATGGTTACTCGCCTTGCTGTGCTATCGCACTCGGTAAAACTGATGAAAAATACGAAACCCGCGAGATTGATATGGGGCGCATCAAAACAATAGTGATTGAGTAAAATTAAGGTGTACCGTTGTTTGGAATAATCAATAACAAAGTTATTATGTCTTTATTATATTGCCCGTAATGCTTGATGATGTGGAGTAGCGCTAAATTTAATAGATGAAACACCATAATATTAAAGTATGAGGTGCTAATTATCCATACACTATGGAGCAAATATTCAATATATCAAATTAATAAAAGCCATGAATACAGAAGTCTTCTGATATTCATGGCTTTTTTATACCCAAAAACCTGAAAGGAATAATTAAAATG
>JAVBPL010000119.1:0-6283 GCA_031549645.1 Ruminiclostridium sp.
TATTACCGTTTATTCCCGGAAAGGCATTTGCATTTAAGGGCTGGCTATTGGGATTTATTGTTACCTACTGCATAGTTTGGCTAAACGGTTGGTTTACTATAAATTCATTATTACTTGCAATCGGCTATTTACTTGCTTTGCCATCATATTCAGCATTTTTGGCGATGAACTTTACTGGTTCGTCTACCTACACATCTTATTCTGGTGTGCTAAAAGAAATGAAGATAGCTATACCACCTATCATCATTTCAATTACGATTGGTTGTATTGTACTTTTAGTAAAGTCTTTTATGGGGTGAGGTTATGAAACATAAATATTTAAAGGATGTTGTTACGCTCGAATTATTTATCGATAAATGTATCGGGTGCAGTAAATGCATGGAGGTTTGTCCTCACGCAGTCCTAACGGTTGCAAATGGTAAGGCGGAAATTGTTAATAAAAATTCTTGTATGGAGTGCGGTGCCTGTATGAATAATTGTCCCGTAAATGCTATAAGTGTTCATGCAGGAGTAGGATGTGTTTCGGCTGTTATCAAGGGCTGGCTGACAAATAGTGAGCCAAGCTGTGATTGTTCTGGCGGAAATGATTGTTGTTAGGGATGCTGCCGAGATTTTAGAAGCTATTTTAAAAGGTGAATGATATGATGAATTGCTCTAATGTTAAAGAATGTGCTTGTCCGAAGGAATCTTGTGCTAATCATGGAAAATGTTGTGCCTGTGTGATAAAGCATAAGGAAACCGATAGCTTGCCATTCTGTCTATTTCTTGATAATGATGGTGATAAATCTGTTAAGCATTATTATGAAAAATTGAAAGAGCGGTTTGGGAAATAATATACCTTAAATAACAATGCCAGAAAGGAAAACATGAACACACAAAAAGTAGAACTGATAATGAAAAACAGCCCTGGAGCGCTTGACCGTGTTATAGGACAAATACGGCGTGAGGGCTGGAATATAAAGAGTCTGAACGTTGCAGAGACTGATGATTCTAAAATATCCGCTCTTGAAATGTATATCGAAGGCACCAACACCAAGCTTGCTCAGATAGTCGAGAAGTTCGCAAAGATAGATTGTGTTTTGCGTGCAGTGACCACAATTGACGGCAAGGAAATAATTAAGGAAAATCTGCCGCCTATAACAATTGAGTTTAGAGATGAGAGTAAACCAACTCAACCCGTTCCATCAAAACCCTCAGGAAAGCACCGTATACTTACCATAAACCCCGGCTCTACTTCTACGAAGTTTGCAGTATATGATGACGAAAAGGCGGTTTTGATACACATTATAAGCCATGACCGTAAAACGCTCGATTCGTGTGGTTCGGTGCTTGAACAAAAGAATGTACGTCTTGAGTGTATCCTTGATATGCTAAAAAAATACGATGTGCCCCTTAGCTCACTTGATGCTATCTCGGGGCGGGGTGGATTGCTCCGTCCTATTGAAAGCGGCGTTTACCGTATAAATGCACAAATGCTGGCAGATTTGAATGTGGCTTCGGCTTCGGTTCATGCATCTGCACTTGGTGCAATAATTGCTAAGGAGCTTGCGGATAAAATCGGTGTTGAGTCCTATGTAGTAAACCCCATCGTGGTCGATGAGCTTGACCCTGCTGCACGGATTACCGGAATGCCAGGTATTGAGCGTATCAGTATTTTTCACGCACTCAATCATAAAGAAATCGCCCGCCGTCTGGCGAGCGATCTTAATAAGCCTTATGAAAATCTTCGTCTGGTGGTTACACATCTGGGTGGCGGGATATCTGTCGGTGCTCATAGATATGGGCGTGTTATTGATGTGAATGATGCGCTTTCCGGTGAAGGTCCGTTCACGCCTGAACGCACGGGTTCCATTCCAGCACTTCCTCTTATCAGAATGTGCTTTTCCGGCGAATACACCGAGGAGGAGCTTATTAGTAAAGTAACACGGAGCGGCGGTATGCAGAGCTATATCGGCACCAATGACCTGCGTGTTGCACAGAAGATGATAAATGAGGGAGACGAATTTGCCACACTGGTGATTGATTCAATGGCATATCAGGTAGCAAAGGAAATCGGTGCCATGACCGCAGTTCTCGAGGGACGAGTTGATGCGATAGCTCTAACAGGAGGTCTTGCACATTCCAGCCGTTTCACAGGAGCGATAAAGCAGAGAGTAAGCGCACTTGCACCCGTCTATGTCTATCCAGGTGAGGACGAAATGCTGGCACTTATGGGCGGGGTGATCAGGGTGCTGAAAGGTCAAGAAAAAGCTTGTGAATATGTGTGATTATTAAGTTGCTAAAATCCACGGTGCCATTATATACTCTTATGATAAAAAAATCTTAATTTATTAAATATTAAAAACTTGTAATTTATCTTTCAAGTTTTATTTTTTATAAAACTTACAACTAAATAAACTGATTTACATCTATATTATAGAAATATCTAATATTTTTTATTTATAACTTTTATATGAAAAACAGCACTATCACACAATTGTTACCAAAAGGAAACTATCCAATAGTCACCTTTAGGTTTTAGCAGCATATAAGCTGTGAAGAAAGCTTAAAATGATGATGAATAACACAAAAGCTGTTCTTTCCAAAATTGCGGAAAGAACAGCTCTAAAAGAGGTTGCTTTAATCAGCAGTCGAAAAGAAAAAGCCGCAAACGCCGATGTTTACTGGCTTTTTCGTTGGCGGAGAAGTTGGGACGTTCAATAATACCCTCGCAAAAAAAATCAAATTACATTTTTAACAGTTAGCTATGTGAGAGTGCCTAATACTGATCCGTTTTAGCAAATCCTCATATCAACCATGCTGAGACATACCAGTTGCAAAATCCGTTATCCCAAAAGTGTATTAAAAGCTATTTAAGCTTTTTTTCCAATGTGATAGTTGTGCAGTTGAAGCCTAATACTCTTGAGTAACTTATACTGCTTGCTATCGCTTTTGCAAGGTCTATTCCACCAATTAAAAGATTGGTTGCTTCCCCTGATTTATAAACGGTTGGATCGAAGCTTATTCCATCATCTTTTACGCTAATAACAATCTGATCATCAAAAAAATTAATAGAAACATCAATTGATTTTGCTTTTGTGTTTCCGTATATAGCTATGTTTGAGGTCATTTCTTCTATTATTATCGATAATTGATTTGCAAGTGTTAGATCAGTACCGTTCTTTAAACACAAATCATAAACATCTTTTGATAACATTGTAGTAGCCTCGACGGTGGTATTTATTGAAATATTCCATGATTTTTTATTATCCTGGTGGAACATATCACGCTGATTTATCCGTGCTTTGTTGTAAAGCTGAATTATCAAGAAGGTTAAAGCTTCAGCCACAAGAAAGAAGCACCACAGCGCATTACTTCTCGTTGGAGCAATTATTAAAGCGGTAAGGACTGTAAACGCGAGGGAGTTACAGAAAGCACTTATAACGGCGATTCTTACTCTGCCTGTTGTTTGAAAAAAATTCTGTCTCAATATATTTATACCATAAAACGGTAGTGATAAAGCATAGAGCTTTATTGCTATATCAGCAACCCTAATCCCCCCTGCTTCTGTAATTCCAAAAAGCAAGGCAATATTCCTCGAAAACGTTACATAAAGCAGCATAAGAATACCACAGGTAAGCAGAATAAAACGTATGGCGAATTTCATAATCATTCGCATTCCTATATAATCCTTTTCACCGAATAATACACCCGTTATTGGAAGAACCGTATCACAGGCACCATTTATAAATATAGCTGCCAAGAAAGTGGTGTTTATACAAATGGTGAAAGAGGCTATTCCTTCCGCTCCGTAAAATATAATAAGAATGGCATTAATAAATATCCCTCGCAGCATAATAAATGCGTGAGTTAATGCTTTGGGGCTTCCGATTTTCACGATATTTCCTAGAAGCTTTAAATCCGTGGATACAAGCTTCGTAATACGAAGTGTTCTCTTTTTTGAAAAAATATAAGGTAATATTAATTAAACGCTGGCAGAATATCCAATTACCGTCGATAAAGCCGCACCCTTAATACCCATCTGCATATATCCTATGAAAACGAAGTCCAGAAACAAATTAACTATACCCGCAAATATAGTTATCGACATAGAGTATTTTGGTCTGCCGTCTGCTCTTATGAATGTAGCAACCCCGGTTGAAAGGCACAGCGCGGGTCCAGTTGTAACAAGCGTAGTATAATATTCTCTAACTATATTAGTAAGCTCTGTGTCGTTTCCGGCAAGAAGGGTTATAATACCCTCGCTACCGATTTCAAGAATAATGGTTAATGCAATCATCACTACCAATGAAAATCCCATAGTTAACGTAAAAACCTTGTTAACCTTCTCGTTGTCACGTTGACCCATAAGCACAGCGGCGTAGGTTACACCACCTATAATAGTTAAAAAGAAGAAGAAATTTATTAAATAAGCAACCGGCGAGACAATTCCTATTACCGCTAAGCTTTTTTCGCCCAATAGCTGCCCCACAATAATGCTGTCTATCAAGTTTGTTATTGAAATTGCCGCTGAGTTTAAAAGTGTCGGAAGTAAAAACTCCTTAAATTTAAACTTAAGTAGTTTAGAATTTCTGCTATTCATATTGGCTTACATTCCCCCAAAAACATTAAGTTGTAATAGCTTATTAATAAACTGCTCGAGATAATCAGTATCAATACTTGACCATTTTTGTCCCATGCGAATTAAAAGTTGAGTTGTAAATACATTTATATGCGGCACACGCTCTAGGCTTTTTCCGGGGACATTTCTGTTATATGCTACAAGACTTGAAAGCTTAGCCGATTTTTCCGAATTTGATAATGCCAGTTTCAATTTTTCGTCGTATTCTAATTGACTAACCAGTTTAATATTAATACCTGCATTCTGCATCACGGTAATAATATCTCCAAGCAAAGTCTTATGATAATTATATATATGCAGAATATTTATTTTTTCTGATATTTGGCTCAATGCAATTATCGCGCTTGCGGCAGTATCAACAGGTGTAAGTTCGACTGTATCAGTATATTTTCCATAAGGGAAGCAGCCTAAAACAGAATATGCCCGAAGCCTTCCGATAAAGCTATTACTATTTGCATCAGCCTGAAATACGTGGTCTGATTCTCTTGCCATGAGGTTCCCGACTCTCATTATTTTTGCGTCAAGCCCCTTGGTGCAAGCCTCAAGAATATATCGTTCAGCTGTAAATTTACTATAAATATATTGATTTCCAAGCTCCTGTCCAATAAAAAGCTTACCTTCATCTAACACGTCATTAACTGTATCGTTAACCGAATAACCACTGACGCTCATAGTTGATATGTGAATTAATCTTGCTTTTAAATTCTTTGCTAGTGCTATAAGCTTCAAAACTGCATTTGTATTTATCTCGTATTCTTCATCACTCTTAGCAAAATGAGCAACATTCGCGGCACAATTAATTATTGTGTCAATTTTTATTTCATCAAAATCTGTTTCATAGCTTTCAACAATTATAAGTCTGCCTTTATCAAAGGCTTCCTCAAAGCTATTTTCAAAATAATAATACAGCATTGTCATTAATCGGGTTTTTGGCGGTAAATCGCCTTTCTTACGAACGACACACACGATTTTCGAATTTTGATTTTTTATTAATTCATAAAGTATATGAATTCCAAGAAAACCAGTTGCGCCAGTAAGAAGTATGTTACTTATCGGATTTAATTCACAGGTGTTAATATCTGATGCCATGCTTTCTTGAAGCAGCTTATTAATTTTGCTGTAATCATAATCCGACACTTCATTTTTGTTATTGTTAATAATATTAGAATAAAGTAATTTATATAGCATTCGCGGAGTGGGATTTTGAAATACATCGGAATAAGTTATTTTTCTTTCAAATAGACCGACAATCCCCGCTTCCTCGGCTTTGAATACCATTCCAGTCACCGAAAGCGATGTGCCGCCAATATCAAAAAAGCTATCGTTTACCCCAACCTTTTCGGTTCCAGTTACTTCCTCGAAAATCTCACATAGTTTACTCTCTATATCATTATTAGGCTCAGTAACATCATTTGAAGGTGTAAATTCCAACTGCGGCAGAGCTTCATAATTAACCTTACCGTTTATCGTTTGCGGCATTTTTTCTAAACGTTTATAAAGAGTCGGAATCATATAATGCGGCAAATTCTTTTTAATTTTTTCTATATCAATCGCAGTATCTGACGTGTAAAAAACACAGATATGGTCACTGCCAGAAATATTTTGAATACAGGCTACAACACTTTTTATTCCACTTATTTTTGCAATTACTTTTTCGATTTC
>JAVBPL010000015.1:0-7025 GCA_031549645.1 Ruminiclostridium sp.
CATTAATGAGACAGTTCTCTATTATGCCAGTAACATTATCGCTTTCGTCCATTATAAGCTGGTTACCATAAATTTCAGGTTCGTTTTTTATAGGAAGAAGCCTGTCATAAACGATTTTTTCAAACTCCATTGCATTATCAAGCTGAGGGAATAAGCAGACAACGTGAATTTCTTCTTCCGTTGTAATCTCCATTCCAGCAATCGGTATTATCCCCAATTCATTTGCTACGGCAAAGAAGGCGGGGCAATTCTTGCAGGTATTGTGGTCGGTTAGAGCCACAGCATCAAGCTCAAGCATAGAAGCAAGCTGTGCAATATTCGACGGTGTTGCATCATCATCTCCGCAGGGTGACAGGCACGAATGAATATGGAGGTCATATGAAAGCTTATACATTTATTAATTCATGCAGCCGTAGTGCAGCCTCAAAAATCGGGAGCTTTGTGAATAAAACATTAACCCCCTGCTCCTTCGCTTTTATTATCGACGGCTCATCAGGCTCGATACCCTCTGCGGCAATTATAACTGATACATCGGTAAGAACTGCAACAGCAATTCCGTTTGTGTTGCCCATTACAGTAATCCACCCAGAATTAGCAGGAGCCCGTCCCATTACAATACTAAGTAAATCGCAGCAATATATAGAGCTTATTACCCTATCAAAATCAGCTTCATTCCGTGATGCGAAATTACCATCATTTAATAATAATTCTTTAATTGTCACTTTTATTCATCAACCCATCTGTAAATTGATTAATATATTCACGTAGAATATGAATACAGTCTTTTTCAGAAGCAATTCCCTTTGCTACATCTTCGGCATGAGCACGGCAGGTTGGCGCACCACAACAGCCGCAATCAAGTCCTGGGAACTTCTCCATAAGCTTGTCAGCCTTCTGCATAAGCTTGATTGACTGCTCTATCGTATCGCCGAGATTATACACAGGCATAAACTCTATTGACTTGGATTTATAAGCATTTTCAGGTACCGAACCACTTATATGCGTTCCTGATACCGGCAAATACTTGCGAAGTGAGTTAAGCTTTACTTTTGCGATATATGGATTTTCTACTGCTAATACTCCTCCTACACAGCCGCCGTTACAAGCGTTAAGCTCGATAAATTCAAGATTTTTAAGCTTCGCATCTTCTAGATCCTCAAGTACTCTAATCACGTTTTCAATACCATCAGCCGCTAAATAATTATCAATTAGAAGTCCGCTTGCTTCTCCGCCTCGTCTGCCCCAGCTTATGCCAATCCGCCCAGCAACACTAAGCTCTGATGAAAAAGCATCATCATAATTGTTCATATATATATTTTTCATATACGAAAGAAGTCTTGGGTATATTTCGCTCATCGCAATAACACCGTCAACCTGGGACTTATCCCTATCAAGTGGTGTGTAGACTGATGTCACCTTAGCAGGACACGGTGTAATGAAGAATACACCTATTTTGTGCCTTGGCAGTCCAGTACGTTTAAGAGCCTTCTTAACAGCAAGCTCCGCCGCTATCTCCATTGGTGAAGAAATAGGTGAGATAAAATCAATTAGATTTGGAAATTTAACTCGAATAAGCCTTACAACTGAGGGACAGGCTGATGAGATTAAAGGCAGCTTATGCGATTTCTCTTTTATCAGCTGTCTTGTAAGCTCTGACACCATTTCAGCGCCTACCGCTACCTCGAAAACATCGTCGAACCCAAATGAAACAAGTGCATCAAGCACCAGCGACTTATCATCAAGATTATTAAACTGAGCATAAAGCGAAGGCGGCGGTAATGCAATTTTATATTCAAAGGTGTTAATAAACTCGAGCGGGTCAAAGGTAGCCTTCTTTGCACGATGAGGGCAAATTCTAATACACTCGCCGCAGTCGATACAGTATTCTTTTATAATGCTGGCTTTACCGTTTCTTACGCGTATTGCTTCAGTCGGGCATCGTTTCAAGCAGTTTATACAACCCTTACATAAATCAGCTTCAAGGGTTACAGAGTGAAAAAAGTTTTCCATTCCCTCACTCCTTTCATTAAAATAAACATTCTCTTTTAGTTATTGAATATATACCTTCATAGTAACTGTTGTTCCCACTCCAAGCTCTGACTCGAGCAGAAACTCATCTGTATATTTTTTCATATTAGGGAGTCCCATTCCTGCGCCGAAGCCCAGCGAACGCACATCATCGGGTGCTGTGGTAAAGCCTTCCTTCATGGCCTCCTCGACATCTGGTATACCTTTCCCGCTGTCCTTTATGATAACGGAAATTTCCTTAGTATCAATGGCAACATCAATTGTACCGCCGTTAGCGTGAATTACCATATTAATTTCACCCTCATAAGTGGCAATAGCAACGTTCCTTATTATGTTAGGAGATACACCCATTTGTTTTAACCTGTTTTTTATAAGTGAGCTAGCTTCACCCGCACGGGTGAAATCATCACCCGGTACATCGAAGTGCAGTTTTATTACTTCCATTTATTTACCACCTCGTAGACCGCTTTCGTATAGAACACCGCAGGCCTCGAACATTCTCTTGTCCGTTGAAAGTATGACTATGCCTTTTTCCTCAGCGAGTGAAATAACTAAATCGTCTGGCTTCTTCCCTCTGACAAATACTATACAGATAATATCCATCATCTCGGCTGTACGAACCACCTGCGGGTTTAACAGACCTGTCAGAAGCACTGCCTGGTCCTTAACAAATGCCAGCACATCGCTCATCATATCCGAACCGCAGGCTGTATGTACCTCACTGTCGATTTTTTCCTCTGCACATAATACTGTACATCCAAGTAAACCCTTAATATCTTTTATTGTCATAATAGCTTATCCTTCCTTCGGATATAATTTTCATTCTAAAACATATAAAAATTATAACATAAATCTTGATTTTTTACAAGTAAAAAATAAACGGCATATTCTGCCGTTTAAATCACATAAATATTTAAAATCATAAGTAAAACCCCAGGAAAGCCTAAACATAACGAAATCAAAACTGTTACTACATTTACCGCTATGTTTATTCCAAAGAAGCTTAACGCCAATAGCGACGAAACACCTCCGACCATGCTTAGACAAGCATTTTTTATAGGCTTATTTGACCTCAATACCCAGAGTAAAAAAAATAAAAATAGTATTATCCCTATAAGAATAAATATCTTTTCCATCAGATACACCTCTCAACAAAGTCAATTGTAATGTTTTTTTCTCTTGCAAGCTTGATTATATGACTGTACCTGAGCTTAACGGCTTTGTATTCATAAATTAGAGCCTCTGTTAAACCATCGTCATCGGTCATGTTTATAAGCATCTCATATTCTTTCAGCTTTTCACCAAGTATATCAAGCTCGTTTTTAAGCTCTGTTTTTTCAATTTCATTACTGCCAGCTTTGTGTTTTTTATATGTATTCATTTTTGCCCCCAAATATCAATTAAAACGGTTTGTCCATTCCATTATATGTGGGGTTTTTTAAGTTATTACAAATCAAGCTTATTTTCCTTGACTAACACTGTTTTTTATATTATAATAATACATAATAAAGTGAAAAAGGATTTGAATATGAGTAAGAAAATAAGCGTACTTTTGGTTTATCCCGATTTTCTTGAAGAGGATAAATATAATAAAAATAAGCTCGGTAATTATAGCGAAGGCCTAGCTTCCATTTCGGCAGTTTTAAAGGAAGCGGATTATGGCGTTATGCTTTATCATCAGCTTTATATGCCCGATAAAAAGGAGTTTATTGAGAAAATAAAGGAATTTGCACCTGATGCTATTGGCTTCTCAGCGAGAACCACCGCTATCCCTTTTATTACCGATATGGTGAACTGGCTTGATGAAGAGCTTCCTGAGATACCCGTAGCAATCGGCGGCTATCATGCTATTCTCGTACCCGATGAATGTATTGCTATTCGCGGTATTGACATGGTTATAGTCGGCGAGGGTGAATATCCTTGGAGAGATTATCTTGATACGCTAAGAGATAATAACCCCCGCACTGATATAGATAGCATTAATTTCAAGCTTTCTGACGGTACGATTATTAAAAATCCCGTTGCACCGCTTATCGAGGATTTAGACACTCTGCCTTTCCCTGATTTTGAGCTATTTGATTATAAAAATCTTGACCGTTCCAAAAACTTTACCGCTATGGTAATGCTTTCGAGGGGCTGCCTGTTTAGCTGTACCTACTGCGGCAACTCACAGTTTAGGAATATTTACCCAAATAAGAAAAAATACTGTCGCTTCAGAAGTCCCGAAAAATCTATTGAGCTTCTTCAGCTGCTTTTGGAAAAATATCCGTTCATTAAATACTTTGAGTTTAGAGATGCGATTTTCAATATGTACAAGGATTGGTTCTACGAATTTATGCCTATGTATATTGAAAAAATCCATCTGCCCTTTAACTGTAACCTACGTTTTGATACACTTGACGAGGATATGATAAGAATGCTTAAAGCGGGCGGCTGTTATATGATTGACATTGGTCTTGAAAGCGGTAATGAGGATTTTAGAACTAAATATCTTCACAGGACAATGAAAAACGACCACATGATTAATGTTGCGAAATGGTTTAAAGAAAATAAAATCACAACCTTAACTTATAATATTGTGGGACTACCCTATGAAACTCTTGAGCTGTCTCTCGAAACTATCAAGCTCAACGCAAAGCTTGATGTGGACAAGGTTATTCCGAATATCTTTTACCCCTACCCTATGACAATTCTTGAGCAAACAGCAAAGGAAGGCGGCTTCATTGACCCAAGCGTTGACCCTAACGACCCCGTTCAATTAAGAATGCCGCAGTACCCCAAGCATGATATACTTTTCATTGCATTTAATTTCAATAAGCTTGTAAAAAAATACAGAGCTATATATGCCCTTTCTCCGGAAATAGCTAAAAAAAGAGAAGCCAAGCTTGATAAAAAAATAACCTCAAAATATTATCCGAGGAAATTTCTTTATAAAACTGCGAAGCTCAAAGAGGACATGTTTATAAAATCAAAGCGTGTTCTAAAAAAAGTTTCACCCAAGCTTTTCATTTTCTTAAAAAACCGCACCATGAAGGAAGTTAAGAAGGTGTAGTATGATAAATGCACCGAAAATCAGGTTAAAAGAAAGCTTTGAGATTACAGTTTTAATTTGCTATCTGCTTGAAAATCTGGGACCGCTTACAGAAAAGCTTTTACTCGAAATCACCACACTCGATGACATGGTAGGAGTTTTCGATTTATCAGAAGCTTTAGGAATAATTGAAAGCAAAGGGCTTGCGACTGTTTCAGAAAGCCTTTACAGTGTTACAGATGAAGGACGGCTTCTTGTAAAAGAGTTTTCCGTTGAAATCCCTCTTTCTATTAGAGAAAAAACTCTTGCCGAGGGTAAAAAAATTCTTAAATATCTGGAACTCCGTAAATCAATCGATTGGTCTATTTCAAAAAAAGAAAACGGGTACAAATTCAGTATCAATTTTAAAAACGAAATAGACGGCTCAACCCTTCTTGACATAAGCCTTCACGCATTTTCATACGAAAATGCACTTGAAATAGAAAATCGGTTTCTAAAGAAACCGATTGATACTGTAAAAAACATCATGTATTTATTAATTAGCGGAGATTAATTATTTACTATATTTTGCTTCCTTATAATCGATAGTTCCTGTAAAAGGGTTATAGATTATATCGGAGCAATTTTTATTATAAATAAAATATTCGGTCTGGTTACAAAGCGGTATAAAAACCGCATCTTTCAAGAGTTTTTCCTCCGCTTTATAATATAGCTCGGCACTTTTTTCGGTGTCTGCGGCTATTTCAGCATTCGAAATATAGGCTTGATATTCGGGGTTACTGTATGATGAGAAGTTAATTTTGCCACCCGTAAAAATATTAAGAAACGCCGAGGGGCTGTTGTAATCACCCGTAAGCTTAACCACGGCAAAATCAAAATCCTTGCTTTGAAGTTTTTCATCAAAACTCGTATCCGACATACACTTTAAATTACAATAAAAGCCAAGCTCAGCCTGCCACTGCTGCGAAATATAACTCATATACTCATAAATAGCATCATTATCGGGAAGAATTAACGATAAGCCGTCAATCTTCTCATAACCTATTTTCGAAAGCACTGTGTCGAAGGTGAGCTTTGCATCTTCAGAATACTGTATTATTGAATTTGGATTTACCATTAGGCGATATGCCTTATCTCCGAGCCTTACAAGGTCGGGAATTAAAAATTCTGTCATTCTATAACCCGATTTAAGCACGTTAATTTTTTGTCTGTTGATTGACGATGCTAAAGAGTACCTTAAATCCTTATCCGAAAATGCAGTTTTAGTATTGAAAACAATTCCCCATACAGAATTTTCGAAATTATCATGAGGGTAACCTTCATTTATAAGACTTTCGGCAGCTTCTCCGCTTAAAACAATCGAATGGCTTGCACCCTCCTTAAGGTTTAGGATTACATCGGCTTCATCAATAAAGAAGTTAAGTCCATACGGATATATTCTGTCACCTTCACTGTTCTTCTTGTTTTTCCTTAAAATCATATTGTTATTATTGTTACTATAATAATCATAACTCCAGCTCAATAGATAAAACGACCCATTTGATGGGGTTGCGTCTGCATTGAGCCCGTACCTACCCGATGAATCAATATATAACTCCTCACTACACGGCATAGCAGGTGTCATTGTAAGCAAATTTAAGAACTGTGGATTTGTATAATCAAGTGCAATTTCAAGTGTAAACTCATCTAACGCCTTTACGCCAAGCTCATTCAAGTCTGTAATCTTTCCGCTATGAATGGCGCGCGAATTCTTTATACAATAATAAGTTTCGGCATTAAGTGATTTTATCGCAGGATTAAAAAGTCTCTGAAAGCCGTATACAAAATCGTAAGCAGTACAAACAGCTGAATAATCGCTTTTGTTAGCCCAGTAGACATCATCTCTTAAATAAAAGGTATATTTAAGCTCATCGTCAGAAATTTCATATTCCCCCGCAACAGCCGGAACAATATCCCCATTTCCATC
>JAVBPL010000100.1:0-11429 GCA_031549645.1 Ruminiclostridium sp.
AATCTCCAGTTCTTCGTTAGCTTTTTCAGAGAAGGTCAGTTCCTTCTTGTTCATTTCCTTTGAAGCCTCCGCGACGTTAAGTGCGTGGTCGGAAATTCGCTCGAAATCGCCTATGCAGTGCAGCAGGGTAGTGATGCTTTGACTGTCACGGGGTACAAGGTTTCTAGCACCAATTTGAATTAAATATGTGCCTAGCTTGTCCTCGTAGGTGTCAACCCTGTCCTCATTTATTAAGATTTGTTCGTAATCCTTTTTATTATAATGCTTTACAAGCTCAATTGCCATTAAAAATGTATCTCGTGACAATTCTGCCATCTTTATTGCTAAAGTACGGCACTGCTCGATTGCAAAGGATGGCATAGACAAAAAGCGTTCATCAATCTGTGCAAATTCGTTTACATCGCTCTCGCTCTTGTCGGGTTTAATTGTAGCATACGCGAGCTTCTCCAGAAGCCGTGTGAATGGTAACATTACAAGCGTTGCAAAGACATTGAATATACTATGGACTATTGCTATTTGTGCGGCGTTAATGGTGTCCCCGACAAAATTAAAATTGATAATAGCATTCGCTATATAAAAAACAATCAAAAATACAACGACACCAATTATGTTAAAATAAAGATGAACTAGCGCAGTGCGTTTTGCGTTTTTGTTTGCACCGATACTGGATATAATCGCAGTGGCACAGGTACCGATATTCTGACCCATTATAATCGGTATCGCAGAGCCAAAGGTAATGGCACCCGTCGCCGAAAGCGCTTGTAAAATACCCACGGAGGCGGACGAGCTTTGAATAATAGCGGTCAAAACAGCACCCGCAAGCACGCCGAAAATGGGGTTAGAAAACATTGTCAGAATATTTGTAAATTCGGGGATATTAGCTAGAGGCTTAACCGCTGCACTCATTGTATCCATACCGAACATAAGCACGGTAAAGCCAAGTAAAATCATTCCGATATCGTTGCGATTTTTATTTTTGCTCATCATGATAAAAGCAATACCGATTATAGCAAGAATAGGTGTGAACGACGTCGGTTTTAGCAAATTGACAAAGAAATTATCGCTCTCAATGCCAGAAAGACTAAGTATCCAGGCAGTTATTGTGGTACCGATGTTGGCACCCATTATTATGCCGATTGCCTGGCGGAGCTTCATAATACCAGAGTTTACAAAGCCGACTACCATGACGGTTGTTGCTGACGAGCTTTGAATTACGGCTGTAACAAGTGCGCCGATTGCAACACCTCTGAAAATGTTCGAGGTTAGTCTTTCGAGTATTTTTTCCAGCTTTGAGCCTGAAAGGTTTTCGAGGGAATTACCCATAACGTTCATGCCGAACAAGAAAAGGGCTAGTCCGCCGACTAGAGACAGAATATTGAAAATATCCATATCCTTTATCATTCCTTCCTTCTACATTGTAATGCGAGATTAGTATAACACAATATATTATATATGATTTTTCATTTTACGGCAATAGGGTAATTGAAAATATATAGGAATTTATAGATTTTCGTGAAAATATATACATATTATCACGAAAACGACAATAAAAAAGGTGCTACATCGTAACACCTTTATCGTTATCTATATTATTTTAGCTTGCTACACGGGCATTTGAAACACTGAGCGGATTAATATAATTTTGAACCCTCTGATACGCTTCTACACCCTTTTGCTGTGCGGGTGTCAGCTTGTTTCCTGCCGTTTTCTTCTCAATCTCGTCAGAGCTTTGGATTGTGGCGCTCTCGTCAGCCTTATCGTCTTGAATTTCGGTTCGCTTTTGAACGCTTACATCGGTAGGGAGTCCCTCGGTTTGATTAACTCTCGCCGTTAGGGTTTCCGCTGATTCGACTTTATCTTCCAGCTTTGGAGGCTCGGGAGGCGGTATTTCACTTTTCTTAATGAGGTCTATTGCTTTAAAATCGGGTTTCTCATCCGTGCTTTCGAGGCTGTCAAAGCGTCTGCGTTCTACGCCTTCGTTCTCGGTAGTCTTATTCATGGTATCAAGATAAGACTCAATAATGTTAGAGTTTTTAACCTTGTTTACTGCATCGACGTTCTGAACAGGTGTTGGGTATAATGATGCTCTAATCGGTTCAATTCTCATTATGCTCCCTCCCTTCTTTTATATATCAGTATATTTAATCTATAATGGTACACTCTTAATATTACAGTATAAATGTTAATAATATGTGAACAAAATGTAAATAATTTCGTAATTTTGTAAATTTTACATCGAATAAAAGCTTTTTTTGTATTTAGACTATATTCAAAAGGAAGGTATAATTTATATGAAAGTTTCAAATAAAGAATATGATAAAATGACAAAGCTAAGGTCTCCAAACACAAGGCTGTATGTTACATTGCCTAAGGCGTTTCTAATTGGCGGTTTGATTTGCGTAATAGGACAGGCTATTATGATGATATATGAAAAAATGGGTTTAAGTGAAAAAAATACAGGGGTAATGACCTCGGTAACGCTTATATTAATCTCTGCGTTATTAACGGGACTTAAGCTGTATGACAAAATCGCAAAGCACGGCGGAGCCGGTACTCTTGTGCCAATAACAGGCTTTGCGAACTCAGTTGTTGCACCTGCACTCGAGTTTAAAACTGAAGGTTTAATCCTTGGAGTAGGTGCCAAGATGTTCATAATCGCTGGTCCTGTTTTGGTTTACGGACTTACGGCATCAATTATATATGGGTTTATCCTATGTATTTTGAATGTTCTGTAATAGGGGGGAATATGGCTAAATTTATAAACGGTGGTACTATAATATTTGATAAAGCACCTTCGATAGCATCTTTTGCGGCGGCAGTCGGACCTAAGGAGGGCGAGGGACCTTTAAGAGAATATTTTGACTATATAGCAGAAAGTGCCGATATTGGCGCAGAAAGCTGGGAAAAGGCGGAAAGCGAGTTGCAGAAAATCGCTTTCAAAACAACACTGACAAAGAGTGCAATGAGCGAAAAGGATATAAGCTTTATGTTTGCGGGGGATTTATTAAATCAGTGCACTGGTACCGCTTATGGAATGAGGGATTTCGATGTACCGTTTGTGGGGCTTTATGGTGCTTGCTCAACTATGGCGGAAAGCTTAATTATGGCAAGCATTTTTGTTGAAGCGGGTATGGCGGTGAATACAGCTGCAATAACCTCGTCGCACTTTTGCTCAGCTGAAAGGCAGTTTAGATTTCCTGTAAATTACGGGGGGCAGAGGACACCGACAGCACAGTGGACAGCGACAGCGGCAGGCTGTGCTATTGTTAATGCACATAAGCAGCCACCTTATATCAAAGCAGTTACAATCGGAAAAATCAGCGACATGGGCATAAAAGATGCAAACAATATGGGTGCTGCGATGGCAGATGCTGCTTATCAGACCATAACCACACATTTAATCAACACAAACAGCAAACCTGAAGCATATGACCTCATTCTGACAGGGGATTTGGGGAAGGTTGGGAGTGCTCTTATGATGGATTTATTTTTAAGGGACGAAATATATCTGTCAAAGCTTCATAACGATTGCGGCTTAATGCTTTATGATTTGGAGGAGCAGGATGTTCATGCTGGAGCATCTGGGTGCGGATGCAGCGCATCGGTGCTTTGCGGTAAGATATTAAATGAGGTTGCATCAGGTAAGCTTAAGAATGTGCTATTTGTGGCGACAGGTGCACTTATGTCTCCTACCGCAGTTCAGCAAGGCGAGAGTATACCAAGTGTTGCTCACGCTGTTCACATATCGGCGCAGTAGTGAAAGTATTGAAAAAGGAAATAGATTTATGGAAATATTAAAGGATTTTTTATGGGCTTTTCTTATTGGTGGAGCATGGTGTCTGATAGGGCAGTTTCTAATAGATTTAACTAAGCTTACTCCAGCACGAATACTTGTAAGCTTTGTCGTAATCGGGGTGTTCCTCGGCGCTATTGGTGTTTATGACGGAATAGTTGAGCTTGGCGGTGCGGGGGCTACGGTGCCGTTGGTAGGCTTCGGTTATAACCTCGCAAAGGGAATAAAAGAGGCTGTAGCAGATAATGGCGTTATCGGAGTGCTTCAAGGCGGATTAACTGCCGCATCTGCTGGTATTACAACTGTGGTAGTTGCGGCGCTGATAGTTTCGCTATGCTTTAAGCGCGGGGATAAAATGGGTTAAAAATTGGGGTGTCGCATTGAACGACACCCCATAAATTAATCAATCTATCTTAAAATTCGCAATCATGTCGTGAAGCAGGTTGCTTTGGCTTGTCAGCTCTTCAGATGCTGCCGCGCTCTCCTCGGCTGTGGCTGAATTGCTTTCTACAACTGCCGTAACGCTATTTATTTCGCCGCTAAGCATATCAATATCCTGCGACTGCTTCAGCGAGAGGTCTGCGATTTCGTTAATTGCAGCTGTGCTGAAATTAACACCTTCAACGATTTTCCCGAGTGAGTCGCTGGTTTCCTGTGCTATTTTTGCGCCCAGCTCTGATTTTTCGATTGAATTAAGTATAAGCTCGTTGGTATTCTTTGCGGCATCCGCACTCAAGGTTGCAAGGTTTCTGACTTCGTTTGCAACTATCGCGAAGCCCTTTCCGTGAACACCTGCACGAGCGGCTTCAACTGAGGCATTCAGCGCTAGTATATTAGTTTGAGATGCAATGCTCTCGATTGTCTTGATTACGTCACTGATTGCGTTTGAGGCGTTCGTTATTTCGGACACGGCACCAAGCATATTATCCATTTGCTTTGTTCCGATTTCGGCATTTTTCTTAACCTCGGCAACTGTTTTTGAGACCTCTCTTGCTTTTTCGGAGCTTTCTCTTGTTTCGATTGATATTCTGCTGATTTCCTGGGTTATGGTTCCGATTTTTTCGGCTTGATTTACCGAGCCTGATGCAAGCTGTTGTGCACCATCTGAGATGGAATCGGCGCCCTTAGCTACCATATCTGAGGAGGCGTTTATTTCGCCGAAAACTCCGCAGATAGATTTTGAAATATTGTTTATTGCTTCTTTTATTAATAAAAAGTCGCCATTAAAATTAAAATCGGTGGTTCTGGTTAAGTCGCCGTGTTCGAGTGCGGAAAGGCATTCGGATATTTCGTTAATATAGGCATTCAAAGCATTTTTGGTGTCGTTAAGGGTTCTACCCAGTTGGCCTACCTCGTCCTTCGATTTTGAGCTGATGTTAACGGCACTTTTGCTTCTGATGCCAACATTTCCGTTTGAAAGCTCGGTCGCAAGCTGTTTCATCTTTTTTAGCGGTCTTGAAATCATTAACTGCGATATTAATATAATCGTCATTACAACCAGAATCACACTGATAACGGCAGCAGTGATGAAGGTCGTGGTGATTGTGTTCAAAGATGTAAGCGTGTTATCTATGTTGAGTCCTGTAAAATACATACCGATAACCTTGTCATTCTCAATCATCGGCGAATAATACACCTGATACATTTTTCCAAAAAGCTGGACCTGCCCGCTGTAATCCTGACGTTTATTAATAACCGTATCAATTACTGCTGCGCTTGCTTGAGTGCCTAATACTCTCTCACCCTTGTCGTCCTTGATAGTGGTGTTCATTCGGGTGTCGCCCGCAAAAAGCGTGGTTTCGCATTTTAACTGCTCTTTAACCTCGTCAACATATTTGAAATTCGATAAGTCGTGTCCGCAGGAGATTACGCCGATTGTGTTACCGTCATAATCCTTTACGGCTGCGCTTCCTCGAGTAGATAAGCCTACTGTGCTGCCCATTTCGATTGTTTTTATACCGACACCAGTTTTCAAGGTTTCTGAAATAGCACTTACTGAGTTTAAATCGTCACCTGACTTTGTACCGTGCGTTCTTAATAGAACTATTCCGTTCTTGTCGCAAATCGTAATCATCTCGATGCCGCCGCCAAGCTGTAAAGCGTTTTCGCGTAGGGCTTCTATGTCGTTTGAGAGTATGCTGTTTATTATTCCCTCGCTCACGGATATGCGAGTGGCGGTTTCCTTCGCTATATCCTTATAACTCTCCAGCTCGTGCTGGAGCGAAGCGTTAGCGTTCGCCGCTTGATTATATGAAAGCTCAGTAACAATTTTTTCGGTGCTGGTGGTCGATATGTAGCCCAAAATTGTTACTGCGAGTATAATTAATACAGCGGCTGACAGAGATATTTTTGTTCCAAGCTTTTTAATTCCCATTTTTTAAAGTCCTTTGTCATTATTTATAGATTACATTGTAACACATATTTACAGTAAAATCAAATGACAAATTGTAAACAATTGAGCATTTTATACATTAATCAATTGTTAAAATATTAACAATTGTTCTATATTTACTATTTACATTTGCTTTCATTTATATTACAATGATATTGTGGAACACTAAACATATTATTACCAAAGGAGGGTTAATAAATGGCAAAGCAGAAAGTCATCGATAATGTCAAAAAGCTGGAGGCTGAGCTTATATCAGTCCGCCAGGCACAGGAAAAGTACGCTACATTTACGCAGCAAGAAGTCGACAAGATTTTCTTTGCGGCTGCAATGGCGGCGAACAAGGCCAGAATATCGCTTGCGCAGTTTGCTGTTGAGGAAACTGGAATGGGTGTTCTTGAGGACAAGGTTATTAAAAATAACTACGCCGCAGAGTACATCTATAATGCATACAGAAATTCAAAAACCTGTGGCATTATCGAGGAGGACGAGACAGCAGGAATTGTTAAAATCGCAGAGCCTATTGGCGTAATAGCGGCGGTTATCCCCACAACAAACCCCACCTCGACGGCAATTTTTAAATGCTTATTAGCACTTAAAACTAGAAACGGCATTATAATCAGCCCTCATCCGAGAGCGAAAAAATGTACGATAGAGGCAGCGCGTATAATACTAGATGCAGCTGTTGAAGCGGGCGCACCCGAAAATATTATCTCATGGATTGATGTACCGAGTCTGGATTTATCAAATACAGTAATGAGGGAAGCCGATATTATACTAGCGACGGGTGGTCCTGGAATGGTGAAATCCGCATATTCAAGCGGGAAGCCTGCAATCGGCGTTGGCGCAGGAAATACACCTGCGATTATTGATGAGAGTGCTGATATTATACTTGCCGTAAACTCAATTATACACTCAAAAACCTTTGATAATGGCATGATTTGTGCATCGGAGCAGTCGGTAATCGTTTCGGCGAAGATTTACGACAAGGTTAAGGAAGAATTTGCTTACAGAAATTGTTATTTCTTAAAAGATGATGAGCTCGAAAAGGTTCGTAAAACTATAATAATAAATGGTTCCTTGAACGCTAAAATCGTAGGACAGAAAGCTTATGATATAGCAAGGCTTGCTGGCGTTGAGGTTCCCATGACTACTAAAATTCTTATAGGTGAGGTTGAAAGCGTTGAACTCTCCGAGGAGTTTGCACACGAAAAGCTTTCACCGGTCCTTGCTATGTACAAAAGCACAAGCTTTGATGATGCGCTAGCTAAGGCTGACAGACTGATTGCTGATGGTGGATACGGACATACAGCCTCGGTATATTTAAATGAGTATAAAGAGCAGAAGAAGCTCGAAGAATTTTCCGCTCGTATGAAAACCTGCCGTATTCTCTTAAATACACCCTCCTCACACGGCGGTATTGGAGATATATACAATTTCAGCCTTGCACCCTCATTGACACTCGGCTGCGGCTCGTGGGGAGGAAACAGCGTGGCTGATAATGTAGGGGTTAAGCATTTACTCAACATCAAGACAGTGGCAAAGAGGAGGGAAAATATGCTGTGGTTCAGAGCGCCTGAAAAGGTTTATATAAAGAGAGGCTGCCTTGATTTAGCACTTGACGAAATAGGCGGACTCATGAACAAAAAGAAGATTTTCCTTGTTACCGACAAGTTCTTATTTGAAAACGGCTACACCAAGCATATTACTGAGAAGCTTGAGCAAATGGGTATACAGTCCTCGGTTTACTTTGATATTGAACCTGACCCGACCTTAAGCTCCGCAGTTCAAGGTGCAAGGCAGATGACTTCATTTGCTCCTGACTGTATTTTAGCTCTCGGCGGCGGCTCGGCAATGGATGCAGCTAAGATTATGTGGGTGCTGTATGAGCATCCAGAAGTCAATTTCGAGGATATGGCAATGCGTTTTATGGATATCAGAAAGCGTGTTTATACCTTCCCGAAAATGGGGCTTAAAGCCGATTTCGTTGCCATACCTACCACAGCTGGTACTGGCTCTGAGGTTACTCCCTTTGCGGTAATTACCGATGATAAGGGTATTAAGTATCCGCTCGCAGATTATGAGCTTATGCCCGATATGGCAATCGTTGACCCGAACTTAATGATGGATGCACCTAAGGGTCTTACGGCAGCTTCGGGATTTGATGCACTTTCTCATGCGCTAGAAGCGTATGTTTCGATAATGGCTACCGATTTTACTGACAGTCTTGCGCTTAGAGCTGTTAAGCTGGTGTTCGAATATCTCCCCCGTGCATATAAGAATGGTGCAAATGACCCTGTTGCAAGGGAAAAGATGGCGAATGCCGCAACTATTGCGGGAATGGCCTTCGCAAATGCCTTCCTCGGTGTTAATCACTCCATGGCTCACAAGCTCGGCAGCTTCCACCACATTCCGCACGGAATTTCAAATGCTTTAATGATGAATGAAACTATCAAATTTAATTCAAACGATGCGCCGACTAAAATGGGCACCTTCTCTCAGTACAGTCACCCCTCTGCACTTGCAAGATACGCTGAAATAGCTTCCTCAATCGGATTAAAGGGTAAGACGGATTTAGAAAAAATGACAGCTCTTACTGAGAAGATTAATGAGCTTAAGGAAGCGATTGGGATTAAGGCAACAATAGCAGATTATGACGTTAAAGAAAAAGATTTTCTTAAGACCATTGATACTATGTCACTTGATGCCTTTGATGACCAGTGCACGGGAGCAAACCCACGCTATCCGTTAGTTTCTGAAATTAAAGAGATGTATCTAAACGCTTACTACGGAGAAAGGAACGGTGACTAAATAATGAATTTAAGTAACGTAATTGCTACAAGAAGTAAGAAAACTATCTATCGTGACGGAGACCTGATGATAAAGGTTTTCGAAAACGATTATTCAAAAGCTGATGTCCTTAACGAGGCACTTAATCAGGCGAGAGTTGAAGAAACAGGACTGAATATTCCAAAGCTTCATGAGGTTACGAAAATTAACGGAAAATGGGCGTTAGTTTCAGATTTTATTGAGGGTGAAACGTTGACAAGTCTCATGTCAAAGGAAACTAGCCCTGAAAAAATCGCAGAATATATGAATTTATTCGTCGATATTCAAATGGAAATTCATTCAAAACGCTCTCCATTACTCACCATGCTACACGATAAAATGAAACGTAAAATTGACCAGACCTCGCTTGATGCTACAACAAGATACGAGCTTCACACAAGGCTTGATGCGCTCCCGACTCATACTAAGGTGTGTCATGGGGATTTTAACACCAGTAACGTAATTTTGACAGCCGACAAGACTCCATTCGTCATCGACTGGGCTCATGCAACACAGGGAAATGCTTCGGCTGACGCTGCCCGCACCTATCTGATTTTCTGGCTTAGAGGGCAAAAGGATTTAGCGGCAAGATATATGACTATGTTCTCGAAAAAGAGCGACACCGCTAGACAGTATATCGAGAAATGGCTACCAATAGTAGCAGCTTCGCAAAGTGTTAAGGGTAAACCAGAGGAAAGAGACTTTTTGCTTAGCTGGGTAAACGTTGTGGACTATGAATAATAATCAAATAAACTGAATAAAAGCCCCCAATTATGCATTAATTGGGGGCTTTTTGTTCGAAATAAATCGACGACATTCGTGAAATAAGTTGTGTTTTTTTACAAAAACATATTGACATATATATTTTTAGATGTTATATTAGTGTTATAGTAAAAATTTACTAATATACTAATTGAGATACATAATGTTTAGGATACTCAGTTTATGCTAAGCTGTATAGTGATAAATTAATATTTAGCATGCACGGTGTGTCACCGTTTATTGATATGTTATAGGTAGGAGGTAAGTGATGAAAAAATACATTTTAACATCAATTATAGCATTAATAATGTTATCATTAACAACTAGTTGTTTTGACGATAAAAATAAGGTCGAAAATGAAGCTACGGGAACCCAGAGCTTTGAAATGATTGATGCATCCGACGAGTTGGTTTTCAACTTTACTGAACCAATTTACTTTTTCACGCTATCTGATAACGGGGAAGTGTATGCAACTTCAGAGAAAATTATGCTCGGTAAATATGACAAGAACGGAACGCTAATACAGGAGTTCAAAAACGCAGAAAGCTTATGCAATATCTATTATTATAAAGAAAAAATATATGCTTATGACGAGAGCATTAATAAAATAATTGAATATGATATAAAAGCCGAAACAAAAATAGCGGTTTCTGATGAATTTGATTTTAAAATATATGAAATAAAGGATTTATTAGTTAAAGACGATAGCGTATATATACTCCTAATGCCAATGTTAAATTATGACGAGGTTGATGATAAATATGAAATACACAATCAATTTACCGAGCCCGATGAGAATGGTTATGTCAATTTTGGAGAAAAGCTATACAGTGTTGATTTAAAAACTGGAAGATTAGTTGATGAAAATGTAGAAAACATAATGCTCATTTATAAAGATACAAATGAAAAGCTGTATTATTATTGTTATGAGGACATGAATTATGCTTTATATTCTATAGATAACAAGAGCAAGAAAAGAAATAAAATAGCGGGTATGAATGATGTAAAATACATTTTTTCATTTATATACGAAAACAATAATTTTACATATATCAATAATGCTGCTAGCATTTATAACAAGCGTATGTCAGATAATGATATTGTGATGCTTGATGACCACATACTGTCGGGTTCGGGTAGCGATGTTTGTTTTTATGCAGGCAATGTAGTTTATCGTATTTTATCAACATATAGAGAGATAGAAAAAGCAAGCATCGCAAGTGTATATATAGGATATATTTACGGTACTGATATAAAGTCTGATGTAAATACGAGGGCAAGAGCCTTAACAATTTCAGGAAGCCCATATTATCCCCGCTTAAACACAAAATATATCAAACAAGAGACTCAATTAAGTGCTAACTATGTAGACCCACTTTTTCCCGATGTGTATTTGACTGAAATTATGGCTGGCAACAGCGATGTTGATATATACATTCTAGGCTTAAGTAGCTATGTTTTTCAACAGCTTAAAAATATGGGTTACTATGTATCGTTGAATGAGTCGAATTCCATAAATGCTTATGTTAACGGTTGCTTCGATTATATATCAGAGAAGGTCAAGAAGGATAATGATATTTTAGCATTTCCTATTAACGCTTCTTCGGCTGCTATATTTTATATACCAGAAAATATAGAGCGTTTTGATATAACATA
>JAVBPL010000097.1:0-4765 GCA_031549645.1 Ruminiclostridium sp.
GAAATATCAATAAATAGCCCTGTCATTGATGCCAGAGAGTTACAATAGGCACCTGATGTAATGTTTCCGATTTCCTGTATTACAGAAAGACTCATTTCATCTAGATCGACTATCTCCTCCATGTTACTCTGGAAGAAAAAGTTTATAACCTTCATTGCAAATGATTTACTCAAAATCTGGAGTATCATACCCTTTGAGTCCTTTTGGAGCCCCAACCTTACGCCGATTGCATCAGTCGCTAGATCCTGAAGATATTCCTGCGCTTCAGAAAGCGAAAGTATGTATACCTCCGGAATAGTCATAGTTACCTTCATGCTAAGCATTTGCGAAAGCGCAGTTGCAGCATGTCCCATACCTATGTTGCCTATTTCTTTTAATATATCAAGGTTTTTATTAAGGAGTTCTTCGTAATTATTTTCAGTCATATATGTGTCCTTTTAAAATATATAGATTAATTATAGCATAATATCGATTTTTTTGCAAGGAAAAAGACAATTTTTATGACAAACGTATAAATGTAAAATTTTTCTTGATATAATAATGTATATATGATACAATCATAACATGAGAATGAGAAGAAAACAAAACCTTGACGGTAGAATTGAAGCCTGCGGTGATGTATTAATAGGCTGGCTTCTTGATTACGACAAATCAAGGCATGAAAACAATATCAAAAAGACTATAAATTTTTACGAAATTTTCGGAAATAATAATCCTGTGATGCTAGAAATAGGCTGCGGAAAGGGCGGCTTTATCAATAAAATGGGGAAAATGTTTCCAGAAGTAAATTTTATTGCTCTTGAAAAAAGTGCCAACGTAATAGTCTCTGCAATGGAACAAACGAGGGCGGAAAATATTAATAATGTCAGATATATTATTGGTCTCGCCGAATATCTTGACAGTATAACCCCATATAATTCAGTAGAACGTATTTTCCTTAACTTTAGCTGTCCATTTCCTAAAAAAACCTATGCCAATCACAGATTAACGCATAAAAGGTTTCTCAATATATATAGAAAAATATTAAAGTCTGACGGTTATATTCAACAAAAAACGGATAATATGCATTTTTTCGAATATTCAAAGCAAAGCCTTCTGGATAATAATTACGTTATTAAAAACATAACCGAGGATTTACATAACAGCGATATAAAAGGGAATATTATGACTGAATATGAAAAGCTTTTTTCAGATAAAGGCTGTCCAATTTTCTATCTGGAAGCATATTTAGAATAATATACTTTACTTTTAGGCAAAAAAGTTATATAATGAATACAGAATTTAACCAAAATATGGAAAGGCGGAAACAAAAAATGAAATTATCAACAATTTTAATAGGCGGAACAGCCCTAATAGGGCTAGGTATGTACCTAGGCAGAAAACTAAACGAAAATAACAGTAGCAATGAGGTTAAGCTCTACACCGAGGAAAAGGAAACCTACGGAGACAAGTTTCATAAGGCATCTATGTACGCAGTAGGTGCAGTAAAGACAGGCGCAGAAAAAATTGCACAAAGCATCAAGGAAATCAAGTCACAGGACATGGTTAAGAAAGGCGAAGAAACCGTAAGTCAGGTAAAGGAAACCTCCGAGCAAATTAAGCAGGATATCAGCGACTTAAAGGATATGGCTGTTTCAATAAACGAGACAGTAACAGAAAATATCTTCATTGACGAGGACGATAGTGTTATGGAGACACAAAGCAATCCCTTTGACGATGCGGAGCAAATGTAGTCTTGACAAGTAATTGAAATTATGTTAATATATCTATAAATTAAAATGAAGGCGAGGTGAGAGGAATGAATTTAACAGTATTTAAAAGCAACGGCAGAGTATTCACAAACTGTGAGTGTATCAGCGGTTTTTCATACAAAATGGACGCAACAAGGGATAACTATGTCCATTTTGACAATGAACCGAACCTCTCACAATTAAAATATGCTTCTTAAAACTTTAAAGCATAAATGAGAGCTTAGCCCGGTATGTCAAAATGGCATATCGGGTATTTTTATGTCCAAATTTATTTCATTATAAAGGAAGAATTTATGTTAAAAAAATATTTTAAAACGATGGAAATGTCGGCACGAAATCAAACAAACGGCGGTATTTTATATATGCTTCCGAGCTTTGCTATTCGTCTTGTCTACATATTTCCACTGATGATTTTATGGCGAACACTGATTGACAGTGGTGTTGATGCAGGTATGACATTAACTCAGATGCTCACCTATACCCTTATCGGTAACCTGTTCCGAGACTTGCTCAATGTCGAAACGCAGTTTACCGACTGGATTATGGATTCACCGCTCGTAACTATTAGTAAGCGTCCCATGACGATTTACGGTTATGTTGCTGCTGAGTCTCTCGGAAAGGCTATACCAGGATTATTGTTTTTTACTATACCAATGCTCATAATATCACCGCTTCTCGGTGTTAATACGGTTCCTATGTCTTTATGGGTTTTTCCCAGTCTTGTTTTATGCATTTCGCTTGGCTTTGCCGTGGAGTTTATTTTTGCCGCTCTACTAGTTCGTATGATAAACACTAGCTGGCTCATTCACTCAATAAGAAACGCTATTATATGGCTTTTTTCGGGTGCTGTAATTCCGTTTGCGATACTTCCCTTTGGTCTTGACGAGATTATGAAGTATCAGCCGTTCGGGAGTCTCGCAGGTGCACCGCTATCTATTTATGCAGGGATTTCTGAACCAATAGAAACGATAATAATTCAGATTGTATGGAACTTGATTTTATGGCCGTTTGCGGTAATGGTATTTAATAAATCAAGAGAAAGGATGGTATCACATGGGGGTTAAAATAAAAAAGCATTTCGAGCTTTTAAAGCTTTACGGAAAAATGGATTTAGCTATGCTCCTCAGAGACACGAAATTCGCACTCTTAAATCTTCTCGCCGATACTGTTTCAAACATTTCAGCAATAACTGGCATCTTTCTTCTTGCGTGGCGTTTTGACGGAATTGGTGATATGAATAAGCATGAGGTGTTATTCATGCTCGCTTATATTACTATCGTAACGGGAGTTTATCAGGCATTCTGCTCTATGAACAACGTCGGACATATCAGCAGGCGAATAGGCAGAGGACAGCTTGAACACATGATGCTCCAGCCCCTGTCATTCAAAACACAGCTTTTTACTGAGGGCTTTATCCCCTTTACAGGCTCGGGCAATCTCATTATCGGCTTTGCCCTGCTCACTTATACCATACATGAACTGGGCTTAATCATTACATGGTGGTGGGTACTGTCTCTGGTTGCCAATATTTTAATTACGATAGCGATTATATTATCACAGTCATATTTATTTTCTTCGGCTGCTTTTTATGCTCCAGTTTCAGCGGAGGAAATATCGACTTATGTTATTGACCTAGGCGGTGATTTGAGTAAATACCCACTTTCAGGAATGCCAAAAGCTGTACAGATACCGCTTTTATCGATATTCCCATCAGGACTGCTGGGGTGGTTTCCGACTATGGTTTTACTTGGGAAAGACACCTTAGGTTTACCAGAATACTTTCCTCTTATCATTTTACTTATTTTATTTATTCTAGCGAGATTTTTATTTAAGAAAGGACTTAAACACTATGTCAGAACAGGCAGTAACAGATATCTTCCACACGGACACCGCCGTTAAGGTGGATAATATAACTAAAACCTTCGAACAATGGCAGCGCACAGGCACAGGGCGAAATATACTGAAAAATCTACTCAAACCCGAAAAACGCACGATATTAGCACTTGATAATGTTTCCTTTGAAATAAAAAAAGGCGAATTCACCGCCTATGCAGGACCAAACGGTGCAGGAAAAAGCACCACCATGAAGCTACTTACAGGAATGCTCCTCCCGAAAAGCGGTGAAATATCAGTCCTTGGTATGTCTCCTAAAACTCAGCGAATAAAGCTGATGAAGGAGGTTGGCGTAATGTTCGGTAACAGGACAGAGCTCTGGTGGGACCACCCCGTTATCCAAAGCTTTGAGTGGAAAAGAACGGTGTGGGATATCCCAAAGGACAGATATAATTATATGCTGGATTTGGTAGTAGAGCTTCTCGATATAAAGGATATATTAAGTACCTTTGCCAGAGAATTAAGCCTTGGGCAGCGCATGAAAGCAGACCTTGCGATGATGCTTCTGCACGAACCCACGTTAATATTACTTGACGAACCCACAATCGGGCTTGATGTACTCGCAAAGCGTCATATGATTGATTTTCTTAAACAGCTCAACAAAGAAAAGCAGACCACCATCATGGTTACCAGTCACGACATGGATGACTTAGAGGAAATGGCAAGGCGAATTTTACTAATTGAAAGCGGTAAAATAGCCTTTGACGGAAGCTTTACCGAGTTAAGAACTGCTACAGGAAATCTCTGCCGTATCATTATAACAACAAATTCAAAAGAAGCACCTGTGTTCGAAAACGCAAAGCTTATAAAGAATGAACACAACCGTTATGAATATGAGTTTAACACTGAAAGCATGGAGTTTTCTGAAATACTTATGCAAATAAGCTCTACAGAAGGAATTACAGACGTAGAAATAAAAAAAGCGCCCATTGAGGACGTAATTGCGGGGCTGTATATTAAGTGGAAAAAATAGCAATTTTAATAAGAATCCACCGGCATAGCCGGTGGTTTTTCTTATGCGGGCATAGCCCTCTGTTGCTAGCGGCGTCTCAAGACGCATATACGGTCTGACACTTGCGAAAGATTGTTACTTACCACCCGTAAACGGGTCTGTATATTCT
>JAVBPL010000050.1:0-20262 GCA_031549645.1 Ruminiclostridium sp.
TGAACCACTCAATTCCCGTTGCTTGTGCTATGGCTATCCATACACCTGCTGGTATTTTTGTGCATACAGGTGACTTTAAGGTAGATTATACACCTATTGAGGGCGGAATTATTGATCTTGCCCGTTTCGGAGAGCTTGGAAACAAGGGTGTGCTTGCTTTGTTCTCAGAAAGCACAAACGCCGAACGCCCAGGTTATACTATGTCAGAAAGAAAAGTCGGCGAAAGCTTTAAAAATATTTTCAATTCAGCCGAAGGCAAACGTATAATCGTAGCGACATTCTCCAGCAACATTCATAGAATACAGCAGATTATAGATAATGCCGCCTTACAAAATAGAAAGGTCGCTTTCTCGGGACGCAGTATGCTTAATGTACTTCAAAAGGCAATTGAGCTTAATTATATCAAAATTCCAAAGGGTGTTTTAATTGATATTGAGAGCATCAGAAACATTCCGCCCGAAGAAACTGTTATAGTGACAACAGGAAGCCAGGGTGAGCCGCTTTCTGCACTCTCGCGAATGGCTTCTAATGACCACAGACAGGTAACAATTACACCTTATGATCTTATCATAATTTCGGCTACACCAATTCCAGGTAATGAAAAAACGGTGGGTAGGGTTATAAATGAGCTTATGAAATCGGGAGCCGAGGTTGTTTACGAAGCTATGTACGATGTCCATGTTTCGGGACACGCCTGTCAGGACGAGTTAAAGCTCATGTTATCGCTTACAAAGCCTAAGTTTTTTATTCCAATTCACGGTGAATTTAAGCACATGTCAAAGCACGCTCAGCTTGCCTTAAAGATGAACATACCAGAAGATAATATCTTTATTTTGACTATCGGTCAACAGCTTGAAACAGACGGTGTTGATATGAAGGTTGCAAGTCAGGTTACAGCTGGTAAGGTTCTAGTAGACGGCTTAGGTGTAGGAGATGTAGGTGCGGTTGTTCTAAAGGATAGAAAAAAACTGGCGGCAGACGGTATTATTATAATCGCTGCCACTGTTGATAAAAGTACTGGTACCGTAATTTCAGGTCCCGATATAATTTCAAGGGGCTTTGTATATGTCCGCGAATCTGAAATTCTTATGGATGAAGCAAAGGCATTAATGACCTCGGTAATCGCTAAGGGTATAGAAAAAAATAGCAAGGACTGGAACTCAATAAAAACTAATATGCGTGATGAAATGAGCGATTTTCTTTTTCACAAAACGAAGAGAAGCCCAATGGTTTTGCCGATAATTATGGATGTGTAGGAATATAGCTGATTAATAAAGGGGTGGTGTAGTTGAAGAATTTTTACCGTGATGGCGGGCTTGTGCTTTCTGTAAGTGCGCTCGTTTTGACACTTATTCTATTGATCGGTTATGTCTATTCTACCTCCACCCAGCTTTTTTGGCTGGTTGCACCCTTTGTCGTGCTAATAGCGGGATTTACAATAGGAAAGCTTATATCTGTAACAAGAAAGAATTTTCAGTATTTTACATTTATGTCCGAGCAAATTGACCATGCAAATAAGGTTTCGCTTGATGCACTACCCTTATCAGTAGCTATTGTTGACGAAAAAAGCAAATTTGTGTGGTTTAATCAAAGCTTTAAAAATGAATTTAATGACATCGCCTTATACGGCAATTCAATAAATCTGATAGCCGATATTTCGTTAAGCAAGCTATTAACTGGTGAGAAAATCAAGATTAAATACACAGATAAATTCTATTCAGTAAGCGCATCTATCCCTAAAGAAGATGAGTCAGATAAAATCTATATGATATATATAAAAAATATCACTAAGCAGGTTTTACTAGAAATAGAGAAAAAGATGTCGCAGCCAGTCGCTATGGTTATCATGATTGATAATTATGACGAGATGTTTGAGGGTATTTTAGACAGTGAGAAAGCACAGGTTACGGTTAAGATTGACAAGCTGCTTGAGGATTTCGTAGCTGGAACCACTGGTATTATGAAAAAATTCAATCGTGACAGAGTTTGGGCAGTTATCGAACAAAGGCATATTGACCAGTTAATAGAAGAAAAGGTGAAGCTTCTCGATAAAGCTAGAGAAATAACAGTTTCTGAGCGTATTAATGTAACGCTCTCAATCGGAATAGGTACCACAGCAAAAAATATCGCAGAGAGTGAGAAATTTTCACGTCAGGCACTTGAGATGGCTCAAGGCAGAGGCGGCGACCAGGCGGCAATTAAGACCGCTACTGGCTTTGAGTTTTACGGCGGTGTCTCGAAGGGTATCGAACGTCAGACTAAGGTTAAAGCAAGAATTATCGCAAATTCACTAATTGAAATGGTTGAAACCGCAGACAGCATTTACATAATGGGGCATAAAATCAGCGATCTCGACAGTATCGGAGCCTCGGTTGGGCTTGCCTGCGCAATAAGAAACCTTAATAAAAATGCTTATGCTGTGGTTGATAAAACAGCTTCCCTCGGAAATGAGCTTATCGACAGGTTAAAAACAACTGATTATAAAACACCTTTATTTATTTTACCTAGCAAAGCTCGCGAAATGTTTACACCAAATTCCCTGCTTATTATTGTTGATACTCATAACATCAATCTCCTAGATGATTACGAGCTATATCAAAAAGCCGAAAAGGTTGTCGTAATCGACCACCACAGAAAAATGGTTAATCATATCGATAATGCAAAAATATTTCATCATGAGGCTTATGCTTCTTCAGCGTGTGAGATGATTACCGAAATGCTTCAGTATTTCGGCACAGCTGGAAGGCTCACCGCATTACAGGCGGAAGCTGTTTTATCTGGGATTATGCTTGACACCAAGAATTTCACTATAAAAACAGGTGTACGAACATTTGAAGCGGCAGCTTTTCTTAGAAAGCTTGGCGCAGATACTATAAATGTAAAGTCACTCTTTTCAAATTCATTTGATAATTATAAGCAAAAGGTTATGTTTATAGCCTCAGCAAAAATTCACAGGAAATGTGCTATTGCCTCTTATGACATGTTGAGTGAGGATATGCGCTTAATTGCCCCGCAGGCAGCAGATGAAATGCTTTCTATATCAAATATAGATGCCTCCTTTGCGGTATACAGGACTACACAGAACGAAATATATATCAGCGCTCGTTCGATGGGTGCGCTCAATGTTCAGCTAATTATGGAAGCACTCGGTGGCGGCGGACACCAAACCATGGCAGGTGCACAGCTTAAAGATGTCTCGGCTGCCGAAGTACAGACACTACTTATTAATGCAATAGATGATTATTATAACACACTCAATGCCGATTAAGAAAGGACAAATATATGAAAGTAATATTTTTAGAGGACGTTTCTGGTTCAGGGAAAAAGGGCGAAATCAAAGAGGTTAAGGATGGTTATGCCAGGAACTTCTTGCTCAAAAACAATGTAGCTGTGGAAGCTACAAAGCAAAACATGAATTTACTCGAGGGGCAGCAGTCCTCTGCAAAGCACAAGGTTGATACCGAGATTGCTTCAGCAAAAAATATGGCTGATAAAATAAACGGCAAAACCTTTACTGTAACCGCTAAAGCAGGTGCCAGCGGCAAGCTTTTTGGAGCTATAACCGCAAAGGATATATCCGCTTTAATAAAGAAAGATGCTGCGGTTGATATTGATAAAAAGAAAATAACCTTAAGTGAAGATATAAAGGGCTTCGGCAGCTTCACAGCAGAGGCTAAGCTATATTCTGGCGTTAGTGCTAAGTTTACCGTGTGTGTTAAAGAGGAAGAAGCGTAAGAAGCATAAAGCGTCATAAGTTGAAAGGAATACCATTATATGGCGGTTCTTAACAATAATCATTCTAGCCCAGAAGGCTCGTCAGTTTCTGCTCCGCACAGCTATGATGCCGAGCAAGCGGTATTAGGCATAATTTTACTAGAACCTGAGCGTATTGCGAATGTTACAGACAGATTAACTCCCGAGCATTTTCATATCAATACGCATCGTGAAATATTTGCGGTTTTTACTCAAATGTTTATCATACGCCAGCAGATAGACTTTATAACTGTGATTGAAACTACTGTAAGACAAGGTATTTTCGAAAACCAATCCGATGCAAAAAAATATCTCGCAAAGCTAATGGATTCGGTAATCAGTATCTCAAGCATTGAGACTTATGCTGAAATAATCGAAGAAAAATTTATGATACGGCAACTTATGTCTGTGTCAAAAGAGATATACGACCTTTCTTCTGGAGGTACTGTAAAAGCACAGGAGCTGCTTGATTTTGCTGAAAGTAAAATTTATGGTATAAGAAACGAAAAAGAAATCAAAGGCTTAATACCAATTAAGCCGATTATTCTTGAAAAATACAAGGAGCTTTCCGAGCTTGCTGCTCACCCTGAGCTTGCCAAGAATGGAACTGGTCTTTCAACCTCATTTCACGATTTAGACAAGTATATTTATGGACTTAATCCATCGGATTTAATCCTCGTAGCAGGTCGTCCAGGCATGGGTAAAACTACCTTTGCGTTAAACATTGCCACGAATGTAGCGAAAAATTATTCAAACAAAGTTGTAACTATCTTTAGTCTTGAAATGTCGAAGGAGCAGCTGGTTACTAAAATTATATCATCTGAATCAAGAATTTCATTAAACCAAATGAAAACAGGACAGATTTCGACTGCTGACTGGAAAAACTTCAGTGAAGCCGCCGATGTACTCTCGAGGCTCCAGATATTTATAGATGATACCGCTAGTATTTCAATTAACGAAATGAAAGCAAAGCTTTTAAGAGTAAAAAATCTAGGTGCTGTTGTTATAGACTACCTACAGCTCATGTCAACAGGACGACGTGACGGTAACCGTGTAAATGAGATTTCTGAGATTACTAGAAATCTAAAAATCATGGCGAAAGAGCTTAATGTTCCCGTAATACTTATTTCACAGCTCTCAAGAGGTCCTGAAAGCCGCCCTGATAAACGCCCTATGCTCTCCGACCTTCGTGAATCAGGTTCAATTGAGCAGGATGCAGATATAGTTCTTTTTGTATACAGAAATTCTTATTATAATAAAGAAGATGAACACCCGAATGCGGGTGAATGTATTATTGCAAAAAACCGACACGGTGAGGTTAATACAGTCGGACTTAATTTCGAGGGACAATTTTCAAGATTTACCAGTGTGGAGTATGTGCATGAAAGTCAATATTAAAGATGCTATCTCTGAATATAATATGATTACATCAGGTGATCATGTTGTCGTAGCCCTTTCGGGAGGTGCCGACAGCGTATCATTGTTAATTGCGTTAGATATGCTTAAAGATGAGCTCCAGATACAGTTGTCTGCTTGCCACATTAACCACAATTTACGAGGTTTAGAGAGTGATAATGATGAGATGTTTGTCCGAGAACTATGCGAAAAACGTGATATCACTCTTGAGGTGTTTTCAGTAGATATTAATTCGTTAAAGGAGAAGCATAAAAGCATAGAGGAAACCGCCCGTGAAGCCCGTTACAAATGCTTTGAGTCTTTTGGCGAAAACGTAAAAATAGCGACAGCACATACTGCGTCCGATAATGTAGAAACTGTTATTTTTAATATGGTGAGAGGAACAGCTCTTAAAGGTCTCTGTGGCATACCTGCTGTACGTGGTAATATAATACGCCCGCTTATATACTCATCTAGAGAGGACGTTCTAAAATTTTTATCGGATAATAAGCAGGATTATGTAAA
Organism: Ruminiclostridium sp.; assembly: GCA_031549645.1. Lineage (GTDB taxonomy): Bacteria > Bacillota > Clostridia > Oscillospirales > Ruminococcaceae > Ruminiclostridium_E. The sequence continues at coordinate 5,674 of JAVBPL010000050.1, forward strand.
CGATAACTCTAATTTTTCTGATATATATTCAAGAAATAAAATAAGGCTTAATGTTTTACCAGAATTAAGGCAAATAAACCCGTCACTTGAGAGTGGCTTTATTAATATGTGCAAGGCTTTAAAAAGTGACGAGGGTTTTCTTTCCGAGTTATCCGAAAATGGTCTAAATGACTTTACTTATTGCAATAATCAATAAAATGCTCAAGCTTTAATTAAATATGAAAAACCAATACTACATCGTATAATTTCAAAAATACTGGCAGAAAATGAAGTAGCACCCAGCGGTCTGCGTATAATTGAAATCGAAAATATATTAAAAACAGGCAAAGGTAAAATCAATCTTTGTAAAAACAAGTTTGCTGTGGTCGATAAAAACGTCTTTTGTGTGCAAACAATTCACCAAAAATACAGGAAAAATTCATAAAAGAATAATTGATTTTTTTCCTTATATATGATATAATAACTTCACCCGCTTGCGAAATCGTAGATTTCGAGCGTGTTCTGAAAACGTTTATTCACAAAATAAATTTACTAGGTAAATTAAAACTACGCTTTGTTGCTACCGCAACTCATTTATGAATTGATGTCCAGCAACTGAACGAATAGGAGAAGGAATTTGAATAGTGCAATTGAAAGTATATTGATTAATGAGAAGCAAATAAGCACAAGAGTAAATGAGCTTGCAAGTGCCATCAATGCTGACTACTCGGGTAAAAAACCTATCGTTATTTCTGTCCTAAAAGGTTCAGTTGTTTTTTTCTCCGATTTGATACGAAAGCTGGATTTAGAATGTTCATTTGATTTTATCGTAGCCCGTTCATATGGTATTAATGCTTTTAGTTCGGGAACACTTGAAATTATTAAGGATATTGATACCGATATAAACGGCCGTGATGTAATAATAGTTGAGGATATTCTTGATACAGGCGTTACATTATCGGCTTTAGTAGATTTATTAAGTAAACGGAGCCCCTTATCTATCAAAACTGTCGTACTTCTTGATAAGAATTTAGGTATAGATAAGGCTTTTAAGTCTGATTATACAGGCTTTTTTATTAAAAACGAATTTGTTGTCGGTTATGGTCTCGATTATGCAGAAAATTATCGTAATCTTCCATATATCGGCATTTTAAAAAAAGATATATATAAAAAATAATGTGTAAGCAAATGCATACAGAAAGGTGGCATCAATGCAGTCAAATAAATTCAGAGGGGCTATAATATATGTAATAATAGCCGCATGCATTATATTTGGTTTTGTTTCATTGTTCAACATGATGGGAACAAGTGAAAGATCTGAAAATTACTCAACTATCATGGAGTACTTTGACAAATACAAGGTTACTGGTTATGAACTAAATCTTAATAACGGTAAGCTTACCTATTATCTTAATGGCGAAACTACACCAAGAACCTATGTAGTTCCTTACTTAGGATATTTTATAACCGAAACACAGGATTATCGTGCTGAGTACAATGAATTAAATCCTTCTACGCCTTTAATCCAAAACTTTATACCGATTTCTAACAACACCTTCTTCACCGACCTGCTTCCTTATCTCTTAATGATAGGCTTGATGATAGGTTTTACGTTCATTATCATGCGCCAAACTACTGGTGGCGGAAAGATGTCGCAGTTCTCGAAGGCAAACACCAGAAATCAGCCGTCAAACGGAAAGAAAGTGCTTTTTTCTGATGTGGCAGGTGCCGATGAGGAAAAAGAGGAATTATTTGAGATTGTCGATTTTCTAAAGAATCCTAAGAAGTATCAGGAGCTAGGTGCTCGTATTCCTAAGGGTGTGCTTCTTGTAGGACCTCCTGGTACAGGTAAAACACTTCTCGCAAAGGCTGTTGCTGGCGAAGCGGGAGTTCCCTTCTTTTCCATAAGCGGTTCAGATTTCGTTGAAATGTTTGTCGGTGTTGGTGCATCTCGTGTCCGTGATTTATTTGACCAAGCCAAAAAGCATACACCATCTATAATATTTATAGATGAAATCGATGCCGTTGGCCGTCATAGAGGCGCAGGTCTCGGAGGAGGACACGATGAGCGTGAGCAGACATTAAACCAGCTTCTTGTAGAAATGGACGGTTTTGCCGAAAACGAAGGCATAATCATTATTGCAGCAACAAACCGTCGTGATATTCTTGACCCCGCTCTGCTTCGTCCAGGTCGTTTTGACAGACAGGTAGTGGTTAATTATCCCGATATAAAAGGCAGAGAAGAAATACTCAAAATTCATACCAGAAATAAAAATCTAGGTCCCGATGTCAACCTTGCTACGATAGCTAAAACCACCTCTGGATTTACAGGTGCAGATTTGGAAAATCTCGTGAATGAAGCTTCCCTGCTTGCTGCTCGTGCAAATCGTAAGGCTGTAACCGAAGCTGATGTCGAAGAAGCAGCAATAAAGGTTGTTGCTGGTCCTGAGAAAAAGTCAAAGGTCGTTACCGAAAAGGACAAGAAAATGACAGCCTATCACGAAGGTGGTCATGCGATTGCAATGCATTATCTTGAAACACAGGATAAGGTTCATTATGTGACGATTATCCCCAGAGGTATGGCAGGCGGCTTCACGATGAATCGCCCCGAAGAAGATAAATCGTACGTCAGCAAGAGATATATGGAAGAAGAAATGATTGTATATCTCGGCGGACGTGTTGCAGAGCAAATTATTTTTAACGATATAACAACAGGTGCATCAAGCGACCTTAGAGGTGTTTCTAAAATTGCGAGAGCAATGGTTACAAAATACGGATTTTCTGATAAGCTTGGCGCTATTGTATATGGAGATGACAACAATGAGGTTTTCCTCGGACGTGATTATGGTCATGCACAGAATTATAGTGAAAACGTCGCATCTCAAATAGATGCAGAGGTTAAGGGACTGGTAGATGCAGCGTACAAAGCGTGTGAGGACTTATTAAATACTCATCTGAATGATTTGCATTTACTTGCAAAATATCTATTAAAATTTGAAAAAATAGACGGCGAAGAATTCCAAAAGCTGATGAATGGCGAAATTCCTGAGGAAATTATGGAAGACGATGCACCGAATTCTACTGAAAACAAAGAAGAAGATTTAGAAGACGTAACAGAAGGTATAATCACACCTGACAACGAATAATAAAAATCTTTAAAAATATTAGGTTGTAACATTAAATACTTGCAAACACAAAAAAAACGTGCTATAATATTATAGTACGTTTTTTTATGGAGAATATATGAATTTTAAGAAAGTTACGATTATAACAGGACATTACGGCTCTGGAAAGACAAATTTATCGGTTAATCTTGTAATGGATTTAAAAAAACAAGGCAAAAGCTGTTCAATAGTTGACCTTGATATAGTAAATCCTTATTTTAGAAGTGCCGATTTTAAAAGCTTATTCAGTGACAACGAAATACCACTTATAGTTTCAAAATACGCAAATTCCAATTTAGATATCCCTTCCCTAAGCTTTGATTTGAGAAGCGTTATTTTTAAGGAAAACGAATATGTGATTATCGATGTTGGCGGCGATGATGCAGGTGCATCTGCACTTGGCAGATATAAGGACGAGCTTATGCGTTTAAACGATAAAGGCGACCTTGATATGCTGTATGTTGTAAATTCATACCGATATTTAACGAGAAAATCTGATGAAGCACTTTCACTGCTGCGTGACATCGAGTATACCTCAGGGCTTAAGGCAACAGGTATTGTTAATAATTCAAACCTAGGCACCGAGACCACCGCCGAAATTATAAAAAGCTCAATAAGCTATGCCGATGAATTATCGCATGACAGCGGTTTACCTTTGCTTTATAGTACAGGAAAAAAAGAATATATATCAGAGAATATCCCATGCTTTTATCCTATTGATATTTATGTTAAAACAATTTGGTAGTGCCAAGCTCTTACGAGCAAATACACTTGACGCTGCTTTAAAAAGGAAATGGAGTTTTTATGGAAAAAATGACTGTTGACTTTGACCGCTGTAAGGGTTGTGCTTTATGTACCACCGCTTGCCCAAAGGGTATTGTTAAAATGCAGCAGGAAAAGCTTAACAAGGAGGGTTATTACACCTCTATTTGCACCGACCAGGAGCTGTGCATTGCCTGTGCAATGTGTGCGATGATGTGTCCAGACTGTGCAATAACCATTAATAAGGGAGGTAATAACTAAATGGCTACAACAAATAAAGAACGCAGTCTGATGAAAGGCAACGAGGCACTTGCTGAAGCTGCTATACGGGCAGGCTGTAAATGCTTTTTCGGTTATCCGATAACCCCACAGACTGAAATATCCGCTTATCTCTCAAAGAGAATGCCAAAGGTAGGCGGTGTATTTTTACAAGCAGAGAGTGAAATTGCAGCTATCAATATGGTTTATGGCTGCGCTGGCTCAGGTGTCCGCTGTATGACTAGTTCATCGTCGCCTGGAATTTCTCTTAAAGCTGAGGGTATTTCCTACATAGCGGGTGCTGATTTACCCTGTGTTATAATTAATGTTCAGCGTGGCGGCCCAGGACTTGGCGGTATTCAGCCCTCTCAGGCTGATTATTGGCAGGCAACCCGTGCTATGGGACATGGCGACTTTCATGTTATGGTTTTTGCGCCCTCGACAGTCCAGGAAATGGTTGATATGGTTGGCACAGCCTTTGATTTATCTGATAAATACAGAATGCCAGCAATGATATTAGCCGATGGTCTCCTCGGTCAAATGATGGAGCCAGTATCCTTCCCCGAAGATAATGAAAGCACAGCATCTGCCCCCGCTGTAAAAGAATGGGCAGCTAACGGACATGATAACAAACGTAAAAAGAACATTATAAATTCCTTATATCTTCAGGCAAACGAGCTTGAGGACAAGGTTGTAGAGCGTTTCGAGCGTTATGAGGAAATAAAGAAAAATCATTGTATGTCGGTTTCGGAAAATACTGATGATTCAGAAATTGTGGTTGTGGCTTACGGTTCTACTGCAAGACTTGCAAAATCCGCAGTAGATGCTGCAAGAAAAGAGGATATAAAAGCAGGTGTGTTCCGCCCTCAAACACTATGGCCTTTCCCAGTTGAGGACTTAAACAAAGCTTGTAAAAATGCAAAGAAGGTCCTTGTAGTTGAAATGTCAATGGGTCAAATGATTGATGATGTAAAACTGGCACTAGAGTGCAAATTGCCTGTGGAGTTTTATGGACGTACCGGTGGTATTATTCCTAACCCTGCGGATATATTAGAAAAAATTAAGAAAATGGGAGGAAAGAATAATGCCTGATTTTAAGAAACCTAATGCATTAGCCGATGTGGCAACACATTATTGCCCAGGCTGTACGCATGGTATTATACATAGACTGGTTGCAGAAGTAATTGATGATATGGAGATAGAAGGAAACACTGTTGGCGTTTGCCCTGTTGGATGCTCAGTATTGGCTTATAATTATTTTAATTGTGATATGATTGAAGCCTCTCACGGACGTTCTCCAGCGGTTGCAACAGGTGTTAAGCGTGCTAATCCTAATAGATTTGTGTTCACTTATCAGGGTGATGGAGACCTTGCTGCAATAGGAACAGCGGAAACGGTTCATGCGGCAACCAGAGGCGAAAATATAACAGTTATTTTCGTAAACAACACCACCTATGGTATGACAGGCGGTCAAATGGCTCCCACTACTCTGCCAGGTCAGATAACTCAAACCACTCCTTACGGACGTAACACCTCAGTTGAGGGCTTTCCAGTAAAAATGTGTGAAATGCTTTCACAACTTGATGGTGTAGCGTATGCAGAAAGAGTTACTGTAATAGACCCGAAAAGCATTACTGCTGCTAAAAAGGCTATCAGAAAAGGCTTTGAGTTTCAAAAAAACAAGCAGGGCTTTTCAATAATCGAGGTTCTTTCCACCTGTCCCACAAACTGGGGTATGTCGCCTATAAAGGCTTTGGAAAGACTTAAGACAGAAATGATTCCTTATTATCCCTTGGGAGTTTACAAGGAGGGTGCTGTTAGATGAGTGAATTATATAATGAATATTTAATCGCCGGTTTTGGCGGTCAAGGTATACTTTTCACAGGCAAGCTGCTTGCATATTTCGGATTAATGGACGGTAAAGAGGTTTCATGGCTACCTTCTTATGGACCTGCAATGCGAGGTGGTACCTGTAACTGCTCGGTTTGCATAAGTGATGAGCAGATAGGCTCGCCCCTAATTCTTGAGCCAGAAATCCTTATCGTTATGAACACCCCAAGCTACGATAAATTTATATCAACTGTAAAATCGGGTGGTAAAGCTTTTGTCGATTCAACATTAGTTACAATGAGCGAAGGAAGCGCGAAAGACGACATAGATGTATATTCAATTCCAGCGACACAGCTTGCTATTGATAATGATATGAAGGGCATGGCAAACATTATTATACTTGGCAAGGTGCTAAAGGAAGCGCAAATCTGTACCGTGGAAACAGTAAAAAAAGCAATGGAGAAGGTAGTGCCCCCTTCTAAGACGCATTTAATTGATGTAAATATGAAGGCTATCGAGATTGGTATGAATTACTAAAAATTATTAATAAATATTCCACCATATTACATTTTATAAAATGGTGGAATATTTAATTATAAAAAGCTAACTCTAATATCAACATATAATTATGGAGGTATCGGAGTGACTACTATATTGTTAATCGGCGATAAGGAAGACAACGAGCTTGAAGCGTTAATTTTGGGTACACTTTCCATGGGCTATCAGATAACGTTTATAAAAGACAATAAGGTTTCACGTCATGGAAGTGGCTATGAAATACTTGTTATTGATACAGAGTATTTAACTAACATAAGTCTTAACGAGTGTATTATAGTTGCAAAAACAAATGCTGTTATGCCAGATATTGATTTGCCCGAAAAGTCAATCGTAATAGCAAGCTCTGATAATTCTCGTCTGCTTGAGAAGCTAGGTGAGCTTAAAGCGCATGTGATTACCTGCGGCAGCAGTAAACGGGACAGCGTTTCTTACAGCAGCCTAACCGCAGATGGAATTGTCATCTCATTAAATCGTGAAATAATTGCATTTTCAGGTAAAAAAATAGAGCCACTTGAAATCCCAGCTCATTTATCGGTAGATCCCGAGCATATATATAATCCGATGGCATTTACCGCTCTTAGACTTCTTCTAGACGATTATAATTCTGAAATAGGATTACTTTATTGAATTATTCGTTTTACTTAAAAAAAATAACAAGAAATACTAGATTTCTTGTTATTTATGGGGTATGTATTAGTCATACATCATGAAGCTACTAACCTTTTCAACGTTAGTCTTCATCTTTTTCATAATTGAAAGAACGAGTTCCTGGTCTTCAGCCGAAATGTCATTTAAGAACAGTTTTTCAATTTTTGTGTTGCTTGCACGCATCTTCTTGTCGATTTCTCTACCCTTTTCGGTTAGATATACTCGAGTTGCTCTTGCGTCGTCCTTGTCGGTTTCTCTTTTAACGAGTCCGTCTGCTTCCATGTTGCGAAGCGTTGTGCTTACTGTGGGTGCCTTGAGACGAGTAACCTTAACAAGATCCAACTGTGTAACACCATCTTGAACTGAAAGTGGGGTTAACAGATGTCTGTACGATGTACGCATCCCGTTTTTTAGCATCTCAATACGCATTTGTACATCGTATAACTTTGTCAAATCGTTTACAAGAGATACCGGTGATTCTTTTGCTTTTTTTACTGCTTTAGCCATTTTTATATCCTCCTCATAACAGGTTAGCTTTCTAACCTAATTATATAATATACTATTATTCAACATATGTCAATAGTATTTATAACATTTTTTAAATTTTTCTTAAATTTTTATTAATTTTATGTTTGTTTATGATAATTTTATGTTTATTTTATAGCAATTGAAGGAGTTCATAATGGGAAATATTAAGTCACTCAGTTTTAAGATAGCTTTTTGCGGAATAATTTGTGCACTTGCAATCATTGTCATGTTTTTATCAATTATACCTGGTTTAACCTATGCTCTTCCAGCGATATCAGGAATATTTATATGGACTATAAGCGAACAAATCAATTCAAAATGGGCATTATTAAGTTTTGCTGCTTGTTCACTTCTTTCTTTGTTTTTAATACCCGAGCCTGAAGCAATTGCATTTTTTGTATCATTTTTTGGATATTATCCAATAATAAGAGATAGAATTTTACGATTAAAGCATAAGTTATTTCATATATTATTCAAATTTATATTATTTAATATCGCAATAGTTATAACATTTCAAATAATTAGTCGTATTATTGGCATGGATAAAATGCTTGACGGTATGGAATTCATGGGGGAATTCGCTGTATACGGTTTATGGCTATTTGCAAATGTCGCTTTTATATGCTATGATTTTTGCCTTACACAATTAATGTTCGCATACACGAAGTGGCTTAAGCCCAAGCTTTCAAAACGAATTAAGTAATAATAAGGGGTTTGATATTATGCAAATCAAACGGGGTTTCCTGATAAACACAAAAATTAAGCCAGTTTGAATACATAAGGCTTGCATGACCGCACCATGTGTTTATTGGCTCCTTTGTGCAATCATCAGAGGGAAAATAATTAAAAGGTATATCTGTGTCAACACCCTTATCCTTATCCCGCAGATACTCAGATTTTAATGTATCTCTATCATATTCGGCGTGACCAGTAATAAAAATCTGACGACCAGTTTTATCCGAAATTATATATGCGCCAGAAATATCCGAGGATGAAAGTAATATTAAATCAAGGCATTTTTCAATATCCTCCACCCTTGTTTCGGTGTATCTTGAATGAGGAACATTAAAAACATCATCAAAGCCCTTAAATAACAAATGGTTTTTAACATGGATTTTATGCGGAAACACTCCGAACATTTTTTTATTAATAGGATACTTATTTATTCCGTAATGATAATAAAGCCCCGCCTGTGCTCCCCAGCAAATATGTATTGTATTAAAGGCGTGTGATTTTGACCATTCCATAATACCGCATAATTCGGTCCAGTAGTTTACCTCTTCAAAAGGAAGAAGCTCAACGGGAGCCCCAGTAATAAATAGAGCGTCAAAATACTCTTCTTTTATTTCATCAAATGTTGTGTAAAAGTTCGATAAATGTTCAACAGATGTATTTTTTGAAATATGCGTAGCAGTCCGTATAAATGTAATATCAACCTGTAATGGCGTGTTACTCAAAAGCCTTAAAAGCTGGGTCTCTGTTTCAATTTTTGTCGGCATCAGGTTCACAATCGCGACCTTTAAGGTTCTTATATCTTGTTGTAAAGCTTTTTCTTTTGACATCACAAAAACATTTTCGCTTAGTAATGTTTGATATGCCGGAAGATTATTCGGAATATTTATTGGCATAAAGCTTTATCTCCATTTTTCATAAATTAACTACTATAATAACATAAAAATTAAGATATTTCAAGCCTTTTTCACACTTTTCGCATTTTTGTTCATATTGTCATATAAAGACACCGAGCTTAATATATTTGATATAGGTCAAGCTATATTTACATCGGAGGATTATGTGCAATTTATGAAAAAATCTAAAGGAATGCTTCAAAATGCAGTAATACTTTTTGCGGCAATGACTATCACTAAAATAATAGGTGCAATTCTTAAAATTCCACTTGGTAACATACTGGGCGGTCTCGGTATGGGGTATTTTTCAGCAGCTTATAGTGTATTTTCACCAATATATGCCCTAACGACAGCAGCACTTCCAACCGTAATCACAAAGCTTGTGGCAGAAAATGCGGCAAGCGGGAAAATTCGCAATATTCGAAAAATTAAGAAGCTCGCTGTTAAGGTCTCCATGCTTCTGGGTTTCTTCGGTATGATTGCAATTTTTGTAATTACAACACCGTTTGCACTATATATCACAAGCTCTCCTAAAAGCATTCCCGCCATGCTCATGATAGCTCCCTCGCTCTTTTTCTGTTGCGTTGCGGCAGTATATAGAGGTTATTATGAGGGAATGTGTAATATGCTTCCGACTGCTATCTCACAAGTCGTTGAGGCAATTGTGAAGTCAGTGCTTGGCATCTTTCTTTCGTATCTCGTGCTTGAGAAAACTGGTTCCCTACCTTATGCGGCGGCAGCGGCGGTATTCGGCATAACTATCAGCGAAATATGCGGACTTATATTTTTACTTATAAGAAGTAAAGCGATTGGAGATGGCATAACAGACGACGATATAGATATGAGCGAGCCTCCTGAAAGCGCATGGACTTTATTAAAAAAAGTATATACCGAAATGCTGCCTATCACAATTGCCTCGGTAGTTATCAATCTCAGCTCTTTGATAGATTTACTCACAATTACAAACACAATAAATTATTCTATTAACCAGAATAAGGCGTTTTTCCTTGAGAATTTTACTTACGGATTTTCAAGCAGCGTTAATTTAGAGGATTTGGGGAACTTTATTTACGGAAGCTACACGGGCATAGTGGCATCGTTATTTGGCTTGGTTTCTTCTATGACATCAATGGTTAGCAGAAGTGCAATACCAAACATAGCAGCCTCCTTTGAAAGAAAGAATAATTATGATATATTAAAGAACATAAAGATTATTTTTAAAGGAACTTTTATAATTGGCTTCCCATTAAGCTTTGGAATGGCAGCTATGGCAAAACCATTGCTTTCTCTTCTTTACAGCTCGAAGCCTGCCGAAATCCTTATTTGTACTACACCGCTTATTATTCTTTGCGTTTTCGGAATGTCTCTTTCAATTGCAAGTGCAATATTTAATATTTTTACTGCCATCGGACGCTCTGATTATGTTATTAAGTTAATGCTGTTAGGCAGTATTATTAAGCTTCTGGGTAATATAATATTAATTCAAATTCCGGAGCTTAATATTACAGGGGCTGCAATTTCGACGATAATATGCTATACTATAATTTGCATAATAGGAATATTTATTTTAAAAAGAACCTTAAAGCTAAAGCTTGGTATTATGAAGGAATTATCGAAATCAATCCCCTGTTCAGCAGTATGCGGTATATCTGCATACTTATCATATAATTATTTATTAAGTGACTTTGATTTATCATCAGCAGTTAAGCTTTTGATATCAGTTGCTATCGCAGCCATTGTATACTTAATTATGATTATGGTAACAGATTTTAGATATGTTAAAGGATTTTTAAATAAACAATATAAATAAGGGGTTCAAGATGTTTAAAATTAAGGAAAGCTACACGATTGAAGACTTAAAGGAAATAATGACCTTGCTGCGGTCTGAAAGAGGCTGTCCATGGGACCAGAAACAGACGCATGAGTCAATTCGAATGGATTTGCTTGAAGAAGCATATGAGGTAATGGAAGCTATTGACAACAAGGACAGCAGCTTATTAAAAGAGGAGCTTGGAGACTTATTGCTTCAAATTGTCTTTCATGCCGAAATTGAGCGTGAAATTTCCGAGTTCCAATTTGATGATGTTTGCGATATGATTTGCAAAAAGCTAATCTACCGCCATCCCCATGTTTTTGGGGATATCGTGGTTTCAAGTTCAGATGAAGTTCTTAAAAATTGGGATAATTTAAAGAGCAAGTCTAAAGATGAAGAAACCTTTACTGACCGATTAGTTAATGTGCCGAAGCTCCTCCCTGCTCTCATGAGAGGAGACAAGGTAGGAAAGAGAGCGGCAAATATTGGGTTTGATTTTGAAAAAACCGAAGATGTTATTAATAAGCTTAACAGCGAGATAGAAGAACTCAAAATAGCTATTTTGCATAATAACGAAGCTGAAATAGAAGATGAATTTGGCGATATTTTATTTACATGTTGCAATCTTGGAAGATTTTTAAAAAAAGATAGCGAAAAAGCCTTGACAAGTTCGATAAATAAGTTTATAATGCGATTTAGGGCAATCGAGAAATTCGCTCGTAATCAAGGAAAAAAGCTTGACGAGCTATCACCAAACGAACTAGATGTTCTGTGGGAAAATGTGAAGCAATCTACTGATAATTAAATCTCGATTATGCACTAGTAATTATTATTTATATTTATTTGGAGGTAACTATGACAAAGGCAGAACTCATCACAATGGTAGCTGAAAAGGCTGACATGACCAAGAAGGATGCAGAAACAGCATTAGGCGCAATCATCGAATCTATCACAGAGACTCTTGCAAAGGGTGAAAAAATTCAGTTAGTTGGATTTGGTTCTTTCGAAGTACGCACTCGTGCAGCTAGAGAAGGTATCAACCCCCAGACACAGAAGAAGATTAAGATTCCTGCAACAAAGGTTCCCGCATTCAAGGCTGGTCGTGCATTAAAGGATGCAGTTGCTAAGTAGTATTTTCTTAGACTGAGGCCGTTTTTAACGGCCTCTATTGTTTTTTAGAAGGGATAGTGTTTATGCGTCTTGATAAATATTTAAAGGTCTCACGCTTAATTAAGCGCCGTACAATTGCAAACGAGAGCTGTGATGCCGAAAAAATATATGTAAACGGTAAGCCCGCCAGAGCGTCGTACGATGTCAAAGTAAACGATATAATCGAAATTAACATGGGTAAAACACCTCTCAAGGTTAAGGTGCTTAAGGTAGCCGAGGTAGTCGGCAAAGACGGTGCGGCTGACCTCTACGAGGTTATATAAAAGAAAATTCAATAAAAGTAATATTCCCCCCTATTCACGAATAATATTTAACAAGTTGTCCTTGTGATTATTATTTCGGTAGGGGGGATTTTATATGCATGAAACTGGTCATAACTTAATAATGGAAAATCGCAAAAAGGCTGTTCTTAGTGGTGTCAAGGAGGTTGGGAGCTTTAACGAATACGAGGCTGTGATTTACACAAATCTCGGCGAATTAAAAATAAAGGGCAAAAATATACAAATAAGCAATATAAACACCGATACAGGAGAATTAATCCTGACAGGCATAATTGACAGTCTCCATTACAGCAACAACACGGAGCGTGTACCAAACAATATAATTACCCGCTTTTTTAAATAAGATGAATAGGAACAGTCAAAATTATGTATGAGTCAATTAGTGATAATCTCTCTCAGCTTGGTGCGTTTGTAATAATAGGATTTTTCATGGGTGTATCCTACGAGCCCTTCAGAATAGTACGCTTATTTAAAAAACAAGGCGTATTCCTGGTTTCTTTTCAGGATTTTCTTTTTCTTACCTCATGCGGAATTATGACATTTGCTTATTCAATGGAGCTGGGCGGAGGAAAATTCAGGCTTTTTTTTATCATTGCGGAACTATTTGGTTTAGTTATTTACTTTTTGACGATAGGACGGCTCGTAAATATTTTTTCAGAGCTTATTGTAAAAATAATAAAAGCAATATACCGTGGGATAAGGAAGTATGTATTAGTTCCGATATATAGCATCGTTCACAAATTGTTTACATTTATTAAATCAAAATTAGCAAATATATACAATTTTAATAGAAAAGGACTTAATAAAATACATAATCACTTGAAAAGTAGTACAAGAATAGTGTATAATATAGGGAGTGTTAAAATAAAAATGAAAAAAGGTGATAATAGAAATGTCATCAAAGCAAAAATCCGAGAAAAGACATGAGAATTATCTTTCATACATACTTCTTACATTAATATTGGGTTACGCTGTATTTCTTCTTGTATCATCACAAACACAAATTGCCGATAAGCAAAAGGAATACGATTCTGTTCATTCTAAGCTTACTGAGCTTGAGGAAGCAAACGAACAGCTTGCCCATTATGCTGCAGATGAAAATCGTGTAGAATATATGGAAGAAATTGCCCGTGATAAGCTAGATTACGCCGACCCACGAGAACGTATTTACTACATAGTACCAAGTTCATAAAAATTGAATATTAATTATTGCCACCGGGTAATAGGAAGCATCTACACTCATCGTTAGGTCTATGAAGATGAGTTTGGGTGCTTTATTTTTTAGGAGTAAAATATGCGTAGAAATTATAACAACCCTTTTAAATCATTAAAAAAGCAAGAGTGGATTATTTGGATAACTTCCCTGCTCGTAATAACATGCGGTTTTTTTATCGTAAGTGATAGAGATTATATTACACTTTTAACATCGTTAATCGGCGTTACAGCGTTAATTTTTGTCGCAAAAGGTGACCCCATAGGTCAGATCTTAACAGTGGTTTTTTCTATTTTATATGCCGTAATTTCATTTTCATTCAGATATTACGGCGAGATGATAACCTATCTTGGAATGACAACACCTATAGCAATAGCTTCTGCTGTCTCATGGTTAAAAAACCCTTATAAAAAGGGGCAAAACGAGGTTAAAGTCATGACAGTAACCCTAAAGCACTGGTTATTATTAATATTTTCTGCCGCAATCACAACATTGTTATTTTACTTTTTACTAAGTGCAATAAGTACCGCTAATATCGTAATAAGCACTATATCAGTTACTACCAGTTTCCTCGCCGCTGCACTAACATTCTTTCGTTCACCATTATATGGGCTGGGTTATGCGGCAAATGACGTTATTCTGATTATTATGTGGATTATGGCATCAACCGAAAATCCATCTTATATATCCATGGTTATATGTTTTACGGTGTTTTTAATTAATGATTGTTATGGCTTTACAAACTGGCAGCAGATAA
>JAVBPL010000146.1:0-20053 GCA_031549645.1 Ruminiclostridium sp.
AATGCTTAGCTTTGCGGTGAGAGAGCTTAAGTGCGATGCGGGAATTAACGTTACTGCAAGCCATAACCCTGCAAAATTCAACGGCTACAAGGTTTACGGCGCAGACGGCTGTCAGATGACACTTGAGGCGGCTGAAGCGGTGCTTGGCGAAATCGAGAAGCTTGATATTTTTAACGATATAAAGACCATGAGCTTCGATGATGCAATAAAAAGCGGAATGATTTGTTATATCGAGGATAGTGTTAAGGACGCATATTACGGCGAGGTTAAAAAGCAGTCCCTCCACCCCGATGTATGTGCAAGTGCTGGACTTAAGGTTGTATACACGCCTCTTAATGGCGCTGGTAACAAGCCCGTTCGTCATATACTAAATGAAATCGGAATTACAAATGTCGTGGTAGTGCCCGAGCAGGAAAATCCAGACGGGAATTTCGTTACCTGCCCGTACCCGAATCCCGAAATTCGTGAAGCCTTACAGCTAGGTTTAAACCTATGCGATAAGGAAAAACCAGATTTGCTACTTGCAACCGACCCAGACTGTGACCGTGTGGGTATTGCGGTACCTGACAATAAAGGCGGTTACGCACTTTTCTCGGGTAACGAGGTTGGTGCGATGCTACTCGAATATGTCATCAAGGAGCGTTTAGCACTAGGCACAATGCCGAAAAACCCAGTCGCTGTAAAATCAATTGTATCGACTACTCTTGCCGATGCGATTTGTAAAAAATATAATGTTGAGCTTATCAATGTCCTCACAGGCTTTAAGTTTATAGGTGAGCAGATAGGCGTTTTGGAGGCTCGCGGCGAGGCGGAGCGTTATGTTTTCGGCTTTGAAGAAAGCTACGGTTATCTTGCAGGCACTTATGTGCGAGACAAGGACGCAGTTGTAGGCTCAATGCTTATTTGTGAAATGGCGGCATTTTATCGCTCTAAGGGCATTTCGCTCATTGAGGCTCGTCAGAAAATGTATGATGAATATGGCTTCTATTGCAACAAGCTCGATAACTTCGCTTTTGAAGGCGCAAGCGGCATGGAAAAGATGAAGCAGATTATGGCGGGTCTACGTGCAAATACTCCTAAAACAGTTGCTGGTTACGAGGTTCTTAAGGTAACTGATTACGAAGAAGGAAAATGCAAGGATTTGAAATTAGGTACAGAGAGCAGTACAAATTTACCTAAATCCGATGTTATTGTTTTAACTCTTGCGGGAGATGCAACTGTTATTATCCGTCCGTCGGGAACTGAGCCTAAAATCAAGGTATACTACACAACAGTAGGTAAAACTATGGCTGATGCTGAAAAAATCGCCGCTTCTTTAAGCGTTGATGTAAAGGCAGTTTTAGTAAATTAAGTAAAAATTAGGCAAATTTAAGCAACCGAAATCGTTTTAACTTAAAGCTTTAATTAAAATTGCTAAAAATATGAAAAATCTTTAGCTATTATGCATATTGACGAATAGTTGCTAAGATGATAAAATCAAACTAGACGCTTTGTGTAAATAAGCGAAATCGGTGTCTATAACTAGACAGAAAAACAGGAGGAAAAATTTTATGAAACTTAGAAAGCTTTTAGCAGGAGTTGTAGCAGGTGCTGTTGCAACTGGTTCAATGATTACAATGGCAAGTGCACAGAACTTTGACAAGGGTGTTTTACTTTTTAACGACGTTGAATTTACCGTAGGCGCAGCAGCTACAATAATGGTTGGCGCAGATAGAGGAGCTACTGAGGCTTGGGAAGCAATAACAATGCCGTTATATGGCGACAAGGATTACGAGACTGACGGTCAGAACAGAGTTATAGCTCAGAAGGGCGAGCTTTGGAGCAAGGTTAATTCCGTAACAGCAACATTCTATCTTGAAAATCCCGACGGAAACGGATTTGCTGAAGATTTAGGATACATTCAACCGTTTATGCAGTTAGGTGAAGATACTGGTTGGTCTTGGTGGGATGCAGGAACGGAAAATCTACTTCAACAGAACGAAGCTTATAGCTTTGGACCTGATTGCAAAATGACTTATACATGGAACATCGGCGAGTTAATGGCAAACAAGGGTTCGACATCAGACCAGGGCGGACTTCTCAAGATGGGCTTCCAGTTAGGCAATAGCGGATTTGACGATATTAATCTTAAAATAGTTTGGACAGACGTTTCTGTTGACTGGGACCAAACAGTAGTAGACCAGTATGTTGCTAGTTATAAAGCAATTATCGGCGGCGGCGATGCAGCAGCAGATGCTCCAGTAGCAGGCAACACAGCAGCAGCAACAGATCCTTCTAAGGCAAATAACCCCGAAACAGGCGTTGAAGGCGTAGCTGGTGTAGTAGCTCTCGCAGTAGTAGCTTCGGGCGCTATCGTAATGAGCAGAAAAAGAAAGTAATTATTTAACATAATATACGCAATAAAGCCCTGCTGTTTAGCGGGGCTTTTTTGTTTAATTTGCAGCTTGCAAAAAATAATGTTTTGTGGTACAATTTGTAACAGATATTGGGAGATATAAAGAGAAATACTAATATGTAGGATATGACAATGTTTAAGAAAGGGCATTATTATGAAAAAAACCTTAAAGCTTTTAATTGCGGCGACGATATTGACACTTGCGGTAACCTTTGTATCGGGTGTTTTTGCAGACGACACCGTGCAGCCGTCGGTAAATGCGGTTGAATCCGCAGATGAAGATGCGGTAAAAAATAACGCTGATACCTCAGCGAAGCCAGGAAATGACCTGATAACAGAAAGTGAGGCGCTAGCGGGGCAAAATAACGACAATAACCAGCCAGAGTCAATTAGCAATCCTGCGACAGGTGTAGCCTTTGCGATAGTTCCCGCCATAATTGCACTCGTAATCTTAATTGTGCTTTTTGTAATTAAGAAAATAAAGAAATAATACGCACTAAACGTTGATGTCCTTAAGGAGGTCAGCGTTTTTTGCTGTTTTACAGGGAAATATTGCATTTTTCTATTGCAATGTATTTTGAGGTGTGATATAATTAACACATAATGTGATATTCTAGAAAGGGTGACTTAAATGAAAACAGTACATATTAAAACAATCAACAAGGCTAATTTAAAGCAGACAGCAGAAAAGGGCGGCTGCGGAAAGTGTCAGACATCATGTCAATCCGCATGTAAAACCTCCTGCACTGTTGCAAATCAGTCCTGCGAAGCGCACAAGTAAGCGTTCGCCCCCCAAATTTAAGTAGATTTTAGGGTGGTAATATTCCGCCCTAAAGTTGTTTTCTGAGTAATATGTTAATTGTGAAATTATTGAATATGAAGGATATAGTTGATATGGAAAATACAGTACATAAATTTAAAAAGCATGGCAATAATATAGTAATCGACGTTTGTTCTGGAGGGGTTCATGTTGTCGATAACTTAATTTATGATTTACTGGATTATTTACCATACCCTATTCCCGAGGCTTGCCCCGAGGAGCTTTTCGGGAAGTTCTCCGAGTATTCGAGGGAAATGGTTTCGGAATGCTTTGAGCAGCTTTCTGACTTGCAGGAAGCAGGTGTCTTGTTTTCACCTGATGATTATGAGGCATATACCGATTTTTCAGTCGATGTGCCAGTTAAGGCTATGTGCCTTCATGTTGCGCATGACTGTAATTTGCGCTGTGAATACTGTTTTGCGGAGACGGGAGATTTTGGTACAGGGCGGACTTTGATGTCAGTTCAGACAGGGAAAAAAGCCATTGATTTCCTTATACAAAGCTCAGGTGAAAGAAAATATCTTGAGATAGATTTTTTTGGCGGAGAACCACTCATGGCATGGGATACCGTTACAGCTGTTGTGGATTATGCAAGGAGCAAGGAGGCACTTCACAACAAGCTTTTCAGATTTACCATTACCACAAATGGTGTGCTTCTAGACGATGAGAAAATCGAGTATATAAATAACGAAATGTCAAATGTCGTTTTGTCACTTGACGGACGGCAGAATATTAACGACAAAATGCGCCCAACCCAAAACGGCAAGGGCAGCTACGATATAATTCTCCCTAAGTTCAAGAAGCTGGTTAAGGGCAGGGTTAAAGAGGGTAGAACCGATTATTATATAAGGGGAACCTTTACAGCGTTTAATCTTGATTTTACAAATGATGTAATGCATATAGCGAAAAATGGCTTTAAGCAGATTTCGATTGAACCTGTTGTTACTAGTGATCGCTTTCCTTATGCAATAAAGGCGGAGCATTTACCTAAAATCAAGGACGAATACGACCGATTATTAACAGTAATGGAGGAAGGCTCTGACTTTAATTTCTTTCATTTTAATATTGACCTTGAGCAAGGACCGTGTGCGATAAAGCGACTGCGCGGTTGCGGTGCAGGCAACGAGTATGTTGCAGTGTCACCCGACGGCGATATTTACCCCTGCCATCAGTTTGTCGGAATTTCTGAATGGAAAATGGGAAACATCATGAATGTAACCCCCACGCTTGACAAGGAAAAGAAAGAATACTTCGCAAAAACTCACATATATTCAAAGAAGGAATGTCCGACCTGTTGGGCAAGATTTTACTGCAGTGGCGGTTGTAATGCGGCAGGCTTTTTATATGAGGGAGATGTCAGAACACCCCATAAAATTTCGTGCGAGCTGATGAAGGAGCGTCTTGAGTGCGCAATCGGCTTAAAGGTTATCCAGTCGGGAAAATAAACATATCAAGTAAATTACTAATTTCTTTTATCTTTGTATCACATTTTTTTCACAATTATTAATTATAATCATAAATGTAGAACGGATACATAAACAAGCCTATGTGATTTGAAAGGTGGTTAAATTCAATGGATGATTTTAAAGACTTTAAGGGAATTGACGATTTTTTTAACGTAAATAATTCTGAAAATATGGAAAATACGAACACAACAACAGAAACTCAGCAGAGTGAGGCTCCTGTTATTATTCCAGTAGTTTCTGAATCTGAACTAGTTAAGGATAAGCCGATAACCTACTCATATATAGCTCCGCCACCCGAAGCTATACCGGCAGCCCCTGAACCCCCAAAACCCAAAAAGATAAAAAAGGAAAAGGGTGAAAAGAAAAAGCGACCGATTTTATCCTTTGCTGTCATGGCGGTTGCGGTTGCGATGATAGGCTCAAGCTCGGGATATTTAGCGGTATACTTTGCGAAGGATAGCCTGCTGCCGAATTATGATGAAAATATTTCAAAGGGTGTTGTACAAATATCAGACTCATCGACGGTGCCCTTAAATGATAAAAACACCATAACCAACGAAAACTTTCTAATCAACGACCGTCTTGCTGAAATGAACACCACAAACGAGTTTACCTATAAGCAGCTTTACGATGTGGTAAAAGGCTCGGTTGTTGCTATCAAGGGTTATTATAACACGAGAACCTGGAACGGGGTAACGGAGGAATCGGGTGTCGTGGGAAGTGGTGTGGTTTTCACAACCGACGGATATGTTATAACCAACAACCATGTAATAGAAGGTGCAAATAAAATCGCTGTAATCGTTAATGATTATGATGATGATACGATTACCTATGAATATGAAGCCGAGGTAATAGGCTTCGACTCGCCCGCTGATATTGCGGTGCTTAAGATTTCAAGACCCGAAGAATTTCAAATATCACCTATCGGTGAGAGTGCAGGTCTTTCCATCGGACAAGAGGTAGCAGCTGTCGGTTATCCCTTAGGCATAGGCAAAACCATGACTACTGGTATTGTTTCCTCCTTTGAGTCTGGTTCAAACACCACAGGCTACGAGTTAAATTCTGTTCAGATTGATGCGGCTGTTAATCCTGGTAATTCGGGTGGTCCACTCTTCGATTTATACGGAAATGTAGTAGGAATTGTAAATAAAAAGCTGGTTTATGATAGTATAGAGAATATGGGCTTTGCAATTACAATTGATGAGGCTAAACCGATTATTAACGATATACTCCAAAACGGCAAGGTCACCTCAAGGGCGGTGCTTGGTATAACCGCAACGCAAATAGATGCTTCCTACGGTTTCGGCGTAGACCATGGGCTTATAATTAATTCAATCAATCAATCAGCGCCAGTTGCAAAAAGTGATTTATCGAGAGGCGATATTATTGTTAAGATAAATGGTAACGACGTTTCATCTGTAGCCGATATTCAGACTAATACTAAGTATTCAAAGCCTGGAGATGAGGTTACAGTAACGGTGGCACGCTTTGATGAGTTAGGTAATATAGTTGAGGTTGATATTATAGTGGAGCTTACCTCACAGACTGTCAGCTAGTGATAAAACAGCAAATTTATCTTGCAAAATGAATTTAAGTATGATATACTCTATTAGAGGGTGGTTTACAAATTACTCTGATTAATATGTTAGGGGTATAACATGAACGATACCGAAAAAATTCTTAACGCCTTTGATGATTTTAAAAAATATTTTGATGTTAAAATAGATGGAGTTATATCTGAAATTAGCGAGCTTAAATCAGATGTAAGTGGGCTTAAGGCTGACATGATTGAGGTTAAATCTGATATTAGTGAGCTTAAATCAGATGTAAGTGGGCTTAAGGCTGAAGTAAGCGAACTTAACACAAGAGTTTCAAAGCTGGAGCAAAACGATACTATTTTATTAGCTGCTGCGAAAGCCAGCACAGAGAGTGCATTTGAAGCCAGCCAACAAGCGACAGACACTCACAATACGGTTGCTTTACTTGAAAATACAGTTATACCTAGAATAAATGGAATATACGATGAATTAGCAATCCATAAGGATATATATAACAATCATGAGCTTCGTATCAAAAAGCTTGAAAATTTTAAAAGAGCCTTATAAAAACAATTCGCCCTCGTTAAGACGAGGGCGAATTGTTTATGATTAATGCTCTAATATTTTTCTCTTTTTTTTCGAAGTATAAGCAGCCATATTGCTGTACCGCATATTATCGCATAGAATGAAAGAAACACAGCGGCAAGCTTAACTGAGAGCTCAGGTAGTAGCTTGGTATCTAGCTTTAACAGCAGCTCACTAAAAAGGAGAGAAGGCAGAATACCTGCGAGCAGGATATTTGCGGTGAGAAGCTGTCTGTTCATTTGGTGTCTGCCAGCGAGAAATCCGCTTACTAGCATTAACATAATACCTACGCTCTCGGCAACCAATCCTCCGTAGATGTCAATTGTGCCATCTGCATCATTAACTCGCCCAAAGGTCGCAAGTATCGCTACAAGAATAAGCATTGTGGCGACTGCCGACACTATTTGAGAGGCTATTCTGGCATCGTTGCTGTTGTTTTTTATTGGAGCATCCTCACCCTTTAAAATATAGTCTGTCGAAACATCGAAAAGTGCACTCATAGCTATCAGTTTTTCGACTTCGGGCAGAGACTGCCCACCTTCCCACTTTGACACGGCCTGTCTCGACACACCTAGAATTTCGGCAAGCTGCTCTTGAGATAGGTTTTTATTTTTTCTTAGCTCTTGTATGCGTTCTGAGATATTCATTTGTAAAATCTCCTTTCGTTTTATAATCCGATTATACTATATCAGAACGGTTGCGTACTACCAACCCACACCTTGAAATTTGTCAACTGCAGGTTGCAAATGTCTATATAAAACGAACGCGGCTTTTCAATTCATGAAAACCGCGTTTATATCTATTTGCCCAAATTAATCTTAAGAAAATCGTTGAACTGGTCAACAGGCAGGGGCTTTGAGAAAAGATAACCCTGTAAAACATCACAACCACATTCTTCTAAGAGCCTAACCTGCTCGGGTTTTTCAACACCCTCGGCGGTTACATAGAAGCCAAGCTTTTGGGCGAGGGTTATAATCGACTCAAGAATGGCTTTGTCATTGTTGTTTGAAAGTACATTATCAAGAAAAGCCTTATCAATCTTAAGGTTATCAATAGGCATTTTCCCGAGATAATTCATAGACGAGTAGCCTGTTCCGAAATCATCAAGTGACACCTTAATACCACCCTCGCGAATATCACCCAAAAGAGCACTAATTCTGGTAAAGTCAGTTATCATAAGGCTTTCTGTTATCTCAATGATAATCGAGGTCGAGGGCAGTTCATAGTAATCTATCCAGTATCTGAGCTTATCTGTGAAATCCGTAACCGAGAACTGTCTTGCGGAGACATTAATCGATATGAAGATGTCATATCCGTTATCCCGCCACTGCTTGAGATTTTTTGCGGCTTCCGATATTACGAACTCACCAATTTGAATTATTAAGCCTGTCTCCTCGGCAAGCGGTATAAAGTCGAGCGGAGAAACCAGTCCCCGTGTGGGGTGACGCCATCTGATAAGTGCCTCTGCGCCTATAACCATTTTACTTTTCGCATCAATATTCGGCTGGAAATACAACACGAATTCGTTGTTTTCAAGTGCACGATGAAGCTCAAATTCAAGCTTAATTCTGTCGTCAAGCTCCATACGAAGCTCTCTGTTATAAACATAAACTCTGTCTTGGTCGCTCTGCTTTGCGTAATATAGTGCTATTTCTGCGTTCTTAAAAAGCCTGATTATATTATTTTCGTCCGATTCCGCTGAGCAGGCTGCACCAGCTCTTACATCTATATTAACCAGCTGATTATCTATTGTGAGCGGCTCTGAAAAAGCATCGCACAGCTTTCTTGCAAGGTGAGCTGCTTCGGCACTCGTGCTTTGGAGGCAGATTAAAAATTCATCGCCCGCTACTCTCACAATAAGAGAATTCTCGAAAATTTCCTTTATTACGTTAACAAGATGTATAAGCACCAGGTTACCGAAATTGTGTCCGAAAAGCTCGTTTATTTTTCTAAAGCCCATTACATCGGCGACAATTATTGAGGTCGAAACGTCACCTTTAAAATCCTCCGAGCACTGCGGGCTTGTTAGGTACTGTATGTTATAAAGCCCTGTAAGTGCATCACGGTATGCCATATCGCTAAGCTCCTTCTCGCGGAGCTTACGTTCTGTAATATCAAAGGTTACGCCAGCGATTACTCTTTGGGTGTCATCGGTAAATTTACCCCTGACGATAAACCACTTTCTGTTTCCATTTGAGTCAATAATACTATATTCAGACGAAAAAGCATCACTCTCTCCCGAAAGATAGCTAATCATTCTTTCAGCGTTTTTATCTGAGCTGCTTTTTTCGAGGAGCGCTTTGAAACGCTCAAAGCTGTTTCCTAAAAGTGAGGGTGAATAGCCAGTGACAGTCTCAAAGGTGTCACCGAGCTTCATATAAGTACCCTCAATGTCGTGCTCCCAGGTAAAGCCGCCTGAACCCTCGAGGGCGATGTTTGTCATAAGCTCCTGATTTTTTAATCGTTTAACGACTATATTAAGCCGCTCTAACGCTTCTGTGCGCTCACGCTGTGAGTTTAATAAATCCTCTACAATAGTGCCCGACCACATGAAATACTTATCGGACATAATGGTGTTACAACGGGTTATAAACTTAGTAGCCGAGCCGTCGTTGTGGTTTACGCTCAATATAAAATCGTCGGAGCTGCCTTTCTCTAAAGCGCTGCCGCGCATTTCTACAATAGTGTCCTGACCAAGGCTGTCTATAAGTAGTGTACTAAGCTGATTTGCCGACATGGTTTCGGGAGTGTAACCAAAAATATCGAAAAATCGCTTATTAGCATATATATAATGCAGCTCTCTGTCTGTAACCAGTATGGCTGATAAAACAGAATTAACTACAGTTTCAAAAAAGTTTAGCTCCATCAAAAAATCTCCCCGTACTGTTAATTTAATCTTGGCAGTACATAAAGTTATAATATCAGATAAAAAGCCTTAAATCAACGCTTTATCATGATTTTGTTGAAAAATACAAAAAAGTTGTACATTTATGACAAGTTGTTTAATGGCAGCTTATGTCTTGTCACCCTAAAATAGAAGAAAAGCGAGAAAACACCGCCTATTATCCAACCTATTGGCCATGAATAGCATATACCCTTTTCACCGAAAATCGGGGAAAGTATGTAGGATAAAAATACCCGGAGTATTAAATCTGAAAAGGTCGCAATCATAAAATAGAGCATGGAACCAGAACCCCTCAGTACACCGTCTGCAATAAGCTTAACTGCCACCGTGATATAAAAGGGTGAGATAATACTTATAAACATTGCACCTGCACTTATTGCGCCGTTGGTATCTTCAGCACTGGAGTCAACAAATAATCCGATTAGGTTATTGCGAAAAATGAGAAATAGTACTGTAAAAAATATAGTCATAATCGACATAAATACCAGACACGCCTTAAAGCCGCTTCGCACTCTCTCGTATTTACCTCCGCCTATGTTCTGTGCCGTGAAGCTGGATAAGCCGTTGCCAAGGGAGCCTATTGAGGTTAGCGCAAAGGTGTTAATTCGTGACGCAGACGAGAAGCCTGCGATAACAGCTGGACCGAAGCTGTTAATTAAGCCCTGTACAAAGAGATTGCCGACTGAAACGAAGCTTTGCTGAAGGATACTAGGTACGGCAATTTTAAGTATACGAAGAAGAATTGATGCAGAAAAAAGCTTTACTTTAACCCCTATCTTAATATTCCAGAGACGTTTCAAAAGCACGGTGAGAGCCAGAATAGAGCAAATTCCCTGACATATAAAGGTTGCCCACGCCGTGCCTGCAACACCCATTTCAAACACCTTAACGAAAAGCAGGTCGAGCAGCACATTTCCGACAGAGGAGGCGATTAGAAAATAGAGCGGGGTTCTTGAATCGCCGAGAGCAGTACAGATGCCGTTGCATATATTATATAAAAAGAGAAAAATCAGTCCCCCGATATATATATTCAAATAAAGAGCGGCATCGTCAAATATATCTGCTGGTGTATTTAAAGCGGTCATAATCGTTCCGCAAAACGTAATGCCTAAAACTAAAAGAAACGTAGCCATAACCAAAACCCCTATAAGAGAGGTATAGATTGCCGTTTTCATCTTTACTGTTTCACGGGAGCCGAAAAGCTGGGAAATTGTAACCGAACAGCCAATATTACAGCCCTGCGCAATAGCCATAAAAGTCATGGTAACAGGAACCGAGGCACCGATTGCGGCAAGTGCGTTCATTCCGATAAGGTTACCCGCTATTATTAAATCGGAAATTCCGTATAACTGCTGAAAAACCGAGCTTATCAGGAGCGGCAGAGTAAAACGCAGGATAAGTCGGGACGGAGAACCAACGGTTAAGTCGGTAATCATCTGAAAAAGCCACCTTTCATATTGACTACATTATGATAGAATTCATTCATCAAATAAGTATAACATAATTTTTTAGCGGTGTAAAGCCAAAATTCGTGATTTATTTATCCCGTTTTTTGTTTATTTTATATTTAGGTTAACCTGTGGTTGATATATATTTTTTGGTTTATAAATAAAGATGTATTGTGTTATAGTGTCTTAAGGCTTATAATAAGCTTATCGGACCGAATACCGCAGATGACGATTTGCCTTGAAAGGAAATTAATATGGATACATCAAAAATCGGAAAACAGATTTCGACACTTAGGAAGGAGCGCGGCTTAACACAAGAAAGTCTTGCCGAGTTTCTTAGTATCAGTCCGCAGGCTGTGTCAAAATGGGAGAACGGACATTCATTGCCTGAAACAGCGGTTTTACCATTGCTTGCGAGGTCGCTTGATACCAGTATAGATTCTATCTTGACAGATAATAAAATTCAGGTTTTATCCGCTTTTTACGGTGACGGAATTGAAAACCGCAATGTGACGGCTCGCCTTAACAAGCTTATTCAGAATGATACGCTTGAAATAAACGTAAACGGGGCCATACTTGCCTGCCTAATTGATAATAACCGCCCAAAATTTATAACAGTAAAATATCAGACGGAGAGTGGAATATATTACATTTTTGCAAGTGAAAACAATAATCTACTCATTAATCTTGACAGTAAGGGGCATTTGCTTTCAGAAAACGCTGTTATAATCGACGCTGTTTACGGTACGAATAAAATGAATTACAATGTAATGCATAAAATCCAGCATTACAAGGTTTTTAACTGGAACGAATATCATGCCAATCACGAAACCTTCCCAAGCGACCCGTCAGGAGACGGCAGGGATTACCTTACATTTGTGTATCTTAATGCTGATGGCATTCATCTCGTGACCTGCGAGGAGGGCGAGAGCATCGCTTATAACGCTGACAAGACAGAGCTTTTTAGAAAGCAAATCAGCGGTGAGCATTTTATCCCTAATGTTCCTATGCTTCCCCCGTTTGGGGAGGGGTGGGAATGTTCGTGGGGAGCAGCTTTAACTGCTGCGTTACAGGCGATGGATTATAAAACGGATTATGAGCAGGTTATGGGGGTGTCGGGTGCTTGCTATCGACTTGCATTTTCGTCGCCGGTGTGGGATTACAGCTCGGTTGACGGACTGGTGGCATATGATTATGCCTCAGCTGGTTATAAAGCATTTGGCTTTTCCGCAAAATTCGAGAACAGGGTAGACAAGGAACAGCGTTCTGAGGTGCGGAAAACGATTATGGAGCAGATTAGGTGTAATATGCCCGTGTTAGGTATAAATCTCCGTGTTGCGGCTGAGTGGGGTGTTATCTGCGGTTATGGCGGCAATGGCGCAGATTTATTCTGTCGGACAAAGTATGATGCAGAAATTTTAAGTAATGCAGAGTATGAGCAGGTAAACCCCTATAATTATTTATACGTTGATAACTGGCCGTTTATAATCACCTTTTTCGATGGTGATAAAACTGTGTTGTCTGATAAGGAAAACTTAATAAACTCAATTAAAATTCTAATAGACTGTAATAAAAAGGAAAATAACAGGGGTTACAGAATGGGGTTCAATGCCTATGAAACGTGGTGCAACGATTTACTTGATACCGAATGGTATAAAAATAACGACGATGAACAGCTTGCAAGACGCTTCTCAGTCAATCAGTTTCTGACACTGGCGTTATATGATGCAAGAAAATGCGCTTATAAATATCTGAGTGATAGCTTAAGCCTTCTACCCGAAATAAGCCAGCTTGCAAAGCTTTTCGGAATTGTTGCAAAAAAAGCGGGGGAAATCCATAATATGCTTGACAGCGGTGAATATCTTGAGGGTGAACGTGCCCGAAAATTCTGGACGGCAGAAATGAGAAAAAAGCAAGCCAGTATTCTTTCCGAGATGCTTGTTTTAGAAAAAGAAGCCGTTATGCTGGCTGAAAGAATAGTGTAGAATTAATAAAGCTTGGAAGATGACTTTATCATCAATCCAAG
Organism: Ruminiclostridium sp.; assembly: GCA_031549645.1. Taxonomy (GTDB): domain Bacteria; phylum Bacillota; class Clostridia; order Oscillospirales; family Ruminococcaceae; genus Ruminiclostridium_E. The sequence goes on from JAVBPL010000146.1 coordinate 13,184, forward strand.
CTTTTTATAATTATATAATATTAGTTTTAAATCTCGTTTCGGTTCTCTAGTGCACGGGTTAAGGTTACATCATCGGCAAACTCAAGCGAAGCACCAACTGGTAAGCCGTAAGCAAGCCTTGTGACTTTAATCCCTAAGGGCTTAATTAATCTGCCGACATAGGTCGCAGTGGCTTCGCCCTCAACGGTGGGGTTCGTCGCCATGATGACCTCTGTTACATCGCCCGATAAACGAGTAAGTAAGCTCTTAACCGTTAAATCCTCGGGTCCGACGCCGTTCATCGGGGATAATAAGCCGTGCAGAACATGATAGGCTCCGTTATACCCGCCCGAACGTTCAATAACCGTAACGTCCTTGGGAGCTTCGACTACGCAGATTACGCTGTGGTCTCGCCTGTCGTCGTTACAAACAGGACAGGTGCTCGTTGTCGTGAAGTTCATACAAATATCGCAGGACAAAACAGAGCTGCGAGCCTGTGTCATAGCGCTTGCAAATTCTGCCACTTCGTTTTCGGGCATTGTAAGCACATGATACGCCAGCCGTTGTGCGGTTTTCATTCCTATGCCTGGCAGCTTTGCGAATTGCTCGGCTATCAGCACGAGGGGAACGGGTGTATAGTCAGCCATGTTAAATTAGTCCTGGTAGGCTGATGCCGCCTGTTATCTTTTCCATTTCTGCTGCACTTTCGGTGTCAACCTTTTCCAAAATAGCATTAACACCAGCGAGAACTATATCTTCTAAATCCTCAATGCTGTCCTTATCAACAACATCGGGATTTATTTTAACAGATTTTAAAACACGTCCGCCTGTCATGGTAAGCTCTATCATTCCGCCACCTGCTGTTGTGGTGAACTCACGGGTGTCTAGCTCGTCCTGAAGTAATTTGATGTTGTCCTGCATTTTCTGTGCTTGCTTAATCATGCTGTTCATGTCCCCAGCGCCCTTATTCTGATATTCCTTTGGTAATCTTGCTTTCATTTAACTTTCCTTGCCTTTCGCTAACTATTTATTTTTTTGTTTTAATTTCTATACCTCTTGAAGCGGCAAGCTTAAGAAATTTATCCAGCTTGTTTTCCTCAGGGGTATTATTAATAGCATCTTCATTAAAAATTATGCTGTATTCCTTACCTGTAACAGTATGAATAGCCGATATAATCAGCTTGTAATTGTCGGGATTTTGCACCACGCTCCCGGCAAGCTCGTTCCCCGTGATGTATATATTAATGCCGTCGGTGGTTGTTTTACAGGTGCTTAGCATCATGCTTATGTAAGCAGGAAGCTCGCTAAGCGCCTCGCTCCACTCCCTAAACTCGTCGTCTGATTTAGATGCCGCGTTTATAGCAACAGGCTTTGGTTCCGATGCCTCCAAAACAGGCTCCGTTGTTTTTTCTTCCGGTGGCTCGGGAGGGAAATCCTCGTCATAGCTGTTGTTCATAACAGGCTCCGGTTCTGAAATGTTCACCTCTGGTTCTTTTTGTGAAATCGCAGTCGCGCTCTCGGTTATATTTTGAGATTTATATACAGTCTGTATATTCCCGCTGGCTATTTTTTCTTCCAGTGACGATATTCGCTTTAGGAGTGCTTTCTCGTTGCTGTCCAGTCTTGGGGTACAGAGCTTAATCATGCACAGCTCTGCCATGATTTTACGTTCGTGATTTTTACCGATTTTAGAGAAACATTCGGTGAGGATTTCGAGAGCCCTCATTATATCCTCAAGGTTTAACTTTTCAGCTAGGCTTTGATACTCCAGCTTTTCTGTCGGCAAACAGGTTAATATTTCGTCATCGGACGGTACAAGCTTAAGAAGCATCAGATTTCTATAATGCATAATAAGCTCATCTATCAGCCTTGCCATGTCCTTTGACTGGTTGTGAAGCTCGTTTATTATTCTTAAAGCTGCCGCACTGTTATTTGAATTAACAGCGTCTGACAGGCTGAAAAGGTGGCTCTTTCCCGCTACGCCTGAGCAAATGCGTACGATGTCCGCGGTAACGTTATCGGACGACGAAAGGCAGGTGTCAAGCAAAGAAAGTGCATCTCTCATTCCGCCGTCGGAAAGACGGGAAATAAGCTCGGCGGCTTCCTTATCAATGCTTACGTTCTCTTTTTCGGCTATCTGGAGCAGCCTAGCTGTGCTGTCCTTGTGGTTTATTCTATGGAACTCAAAACGCTGACATCTCGAAAGAATAGTCGCAGGCACCTTATGATTTTCAGTTGTTGCGAGGATAAACACGACGTGCTCGGGTGGCTCCTCAATCGTTTTTAACAGTGCGTTAAATGCACTGATTGAGAGCATATGCACCTCATCGATGATGTACACACGGTATTTGCACGAAACGGGCAGATATACAATCTCGTCTCTGAGCGCACGGACATCATCGACACCGTTATTTGAGGCAGCGTCGATTTCTATAATATCGGGGGTTCCCTCGTCTATAAGCCGACACGAGTCGCAGACAAGACAGGGATTTCCGTCCTTTAAATCGGTGCAGTTTAATGCTTTTGCCAAAATTTTAGCACAGGTAGTTTTACCCGTCCCTCTTGAGCCTGTAAACAGGTATGCATGTGCAGTTTGGCGGTTCTTGAGCTGGTTTGTAAGTGTAGTTGTGATATGCGGCTGCGAAATCACGTCCTCAAAGGTCATGGGACGATATTTTCTATATAATGCAAGGTAAATATTATCACACACCTTTCGATAAGTTTAGATAAAGGTCCCCTCTTATGAACGCAGACTTACTGCGGCACAAGCCGAAATCCGCTTAATGCTGCTCGGTTCCCCGCCTGACATGGTTCACGGCACGACCTTGCACAGGGCCTGCGCTCATAAGAAAAGACCTCACTCGCCTTGTATATTATAACACCCCACAAGACAAAAATCAAGACAAATTATCGATAATCTGTTCGACAACTTCCTCGATGTTGTGTCCCTCGGTTTTTACGGTTATATCGGCATATTTTTCATATAGACTTCTGCGTTCGTTAAAGATGTCGGTTATAGTCTGACCTGCTTTTGCGGCAATCCCTCTGGTTTTGATGTTGGAGAGGCGGTGTTCAAGCTCATTTATATCCGCAAATAGATAAACGCAGGTGGAGCATTCTTTTAATGCTAAAATACCTTTTTCCGAAAAAACGGCACTTCCGCCTGTCGCAATGACAGTTTTACGCATTTCACCCATTTTAACAAGTGAAAGTAGAGCCGTCTCCTCTTGTTTTAAAAAGGTATCTACTCCCGAACCATCTATTATGTCCTGTAAGGTTTTTTCGGCATTTATCTGAATAATCAAGTCAGTATCTATAAAGCTATAACCCAAGGTTTTCGCCAGCACCACACCTACTGTGCTTTTACCTGACGATGGCATGCCAATTAATAATATATTGTCTTTATTCATATTAATTTTTCATCAGGGCGATAAAGGCTTTGGCTTTCGATACGATAAGGCGGTCATTGTCGTATGTCAGCACTCCAGGGGCTTGTCCAATCTCAACCCATTTTATTTCAGAAATTTCCTCCTCCTGAGGCTTGAAGTCATAATTCTTCGCCCTTGCAACGAAATAAACCACAGTTTTTGAGGTGTCTCGTCTGGGCGAAAAGGTCACCGTCTCACGAAATCCCGTATCAACAAAAACCTCAATTCCCGTTTCTTCTCTAATCTCACGCTGTGCGGTCTCAACCTCGGTTTCCCCACGCTCAATATGGCCCTTGGGGAAGGACCAGTAGCCCGACTTTATGTGGCGGATAAGCAGTATCTCGGTGTTCCCGTGAAATTTACGGTACACGATTGCCCCGCACGATTTTTCAAAATTCAACTTAACTGTTCCTTTCAAAATAATAAAGGGATATGAATACTAATTAGGAATAGTATATCATATTTTTGTTATTTTGTCGAGTATTTTGTCGTTTAAAAATTAAAAACCCCGTCAGTATTGAAACCGACGGGGTTATGTTTATGCTGCATTTTTGCGGCAATACTACTACGCCGCGATGCAGCAATTCAACTAGGCTGCGTTTTTGCGGCAATACTACTACGCCGCGATGCAGCAATTCAACTAGGCTGCGTAGCTTGATATAAAATCATTCACATCATCAAGCGAAAGTCTGTTGCTGATAGTGTACATTAAGTCGTTGTTCAGCCAGGTTAAATCGTAGCCTTTTGTGCTACGGGAGATTATAAAGGTTATGCCTTCCTTCTCGTAGGTGTCCTGAAGCTTATCCTTGAGATTGTCTCTTAAAATGCGTGAGTTTTTATTTTCGCGATTAGCCTGCATAAAGCTGCGGCGTTTGAAATCGAGAATTGAAAAGGTTTTGGCGTTCTCTAATGGGTCTGCTTTTTTTATAACCCCTGCTTTTTTCATAAGCTCACCAAGCTCAAGCTTTTTCGAATTATCATTATAAAGCTCGTATTTGCAAAGCCCTTTATAACAAAAGGCCATGATCTGACTGTCGGGATTTTGCAAGCTTAATTCAAAATCAATGATAGAGGAATATGCTTCCTCGTCAAGCTTTTCATGAATGGTCTCATCACTTGAAGCCAAAGCCAGCTCCCGAAGTTCCTTGCCTGTCATTTCGTTTATGTTTTTATTAAGTTCCATATATACACCCTTTCTGGCACAGCTACAAATTCACATAATCGTGAACCAGCTTTCTGATTTTTGCTTTTAGCCTCATGTTTCTTGTGTTCGCTGAGCCTGTTGTTATTCCAAGGATTTCGCCGATTTCTTCGTTTGGAAGCTTCTTTATATATTTTAAAACATAAAAATCCTTTTCCATATCGGTGAGGTTATCCAGTATTCGTTTCTTAAGCAGCTCTTCTTTTTCCAAAGGGGTATCGAGCTTGTCGATTAAGTCCTCGGTAAAGTCGCCGTCTGGCAGCTCTATGTCGTCAATGTCGCAGGTTTTGTTAAGCTCTGTTAAATGCTTTTTATTGAAACGCTTGGCTACATTCTTAGCTGTCAGGTAGAGCCAGCCGTCAATGCTAGGGTGGGTTTCGAGCCCCTCTTTTTTCATGGCAGTTATATAGACATCATGTACACACGAGGTTATATCGTCGATATTCTTGGAATATATCTGACTCGTGATAACCATTTTTACCATATTGTAATAGTCATTATAAATACGAGTTATAAAGTCGTTGTCCAAACGTTTCACCACCTAACAGATAAATGTTACCATATTCGAGCACTTCTGTCAATAATGTGGCTTCATTAATAAATCAACATTTTAGATAAAATATAACATCAGCGCCACACTAATTGGTTAATATATACAATTTGAAGAGTTGCCATTTGTGCAAAACGACAAATTGAAAAATATGCTGTTATATTTTAATTTTGTCGGTGATTATATATCGAAGGACGAAAGGAGAGACGCTTATGCAGATAAACCCTATTATAAACAAGCCCAGCGATTACCAGGCGAACAAAGCGGGCGAGGTTATTGATAACAGCGGTGCATTCCAAGCCTTGCTTGATAAAGCACTAGGTTCAAGCGAAGCCGAGCTCCCGACAGCCTGGAGTGATAACAAATTCGGCAACGGTGCAATTAACAATGCTGTAAATTTTTTATCCAGTAAGTATGGTATTAATGCAAACGAAAGAGTACCTACCTACGAAATCACGAGCGAACAGCTCGAGTGGATAAAAACGAGACATTCATCTGAGGAGATGGGTGCCATGCAGCCTTTCACCAAGGAGGAGGGTAATCTTCTGGCAGATTTAGTTTTCCAGAACATTATTTCCCCCGAGGACGCAAAGACCATGCAGGCGTTCCTACTCCCCGAGAATGACGCACTTGCACAGATGCCTGAATATGGCGTTTTCTTGTCCAGCATGATTTCCGATGGCGCTGAAGCAGCTTCAGGGGATTATCTCGATGCTCTTAATGGTATAGTAGGTAAAATGGAGGAGCTTATCGGGAAATACGGAAATTCAGGCGACGACACGGTACAGGCATACATTCAAAATGCGAGGACTTTCACCGAGAACAAGCAAATCATGTATGATTTACTGACAGATGTTTATAATATGTATTAATTAATTTTAAAATTAATTAATTCGTATTAAAAAAACATTGGAGGGAACCATGACTGTAGGAAACGTGGCACAAAATTACGCTAATGTTACAAGCAGTGTACAAGGCACAAGCGAAATCGACGACGGTTTTTCGACTATCCTCGAGAATACTTGTTCACAAATCGGGTTTTCCAGACGTGTAGACACGGTTAGCTCATCTATTACCGAGCTAAGTGATCGGGCACAGGACTACCTTGAGGAACTGAAAGAGAGGTTCGGTGACACCGATTTTATTATCGCTGACTTCACAACCGAGGAACAAGCGCGTGAGCTTCTTAAACGCGGCACAGGCTATTATAACTGTGTCCTGACGCCCGAGCTTTTAGAAGAAATGGCTGCCAATGAGGACGTAAGAGTTAAGTATGAGGCTGTAATTGAACAGGCAAATCAAGATATCGATACAATCAAGGAGGAGCTGTTAAGCAGCGGTGTACAAGATGTCGACTCTTTCGGTTTTATGATAATTGATGGCTGCGTAAAGTACTTTGCAAGTATTGTAAGGGATGACAATACCTATGAAATCAGCGCCGAAACAATTGAAGAGCTGATTTATCAGCTAAAAAACCCCGACACCTCTGAATATGATATTCATGAAGAATATTATGAGCGGCTGGCAGTCGGAATGTAGTGATAATATTTTACCCAGGCGTTAAGTGTAAAACATTATCACTAGGTAAACGTGATAACAAAGGGGTTTGTTTGATAACCAAATTTCATCCTGCCGATGTTTTGGGTACCAAACACGCAAAAACCCAAAAGCTTTCTTAAAGCCAGTTTGGAGGCTTTATGGAAGTAAAGATT
>JAVBPL010000056.1:0-3836 GCA_031549645.1 Ruminiclostridium sp.
TATCTGAGGGTAATTATCTCTGTCACCATAATTGTACCGGCTGCGGTCATCTTGATTGTAGGCGTGTATTCGCTTTTTTCGTTTGCTGGCAAAATGATGTCAGAGGAGGTAGGCACTCTCGCCTACTCACAGGTGAGCGGAGTAAAGATGGTATTTGACGAATATGGAATTTCGCTCAAATCACTCTCAAAGCTGCCACTTGTACAGGAAACATCGCTTGGCTTATACGCTAACATTCAAAAAGATGTTGATGCGCAGCTTAAGAACAACGTTGAGACCAATCCATACATACTAGATATGATTATAACCGATGTAAACGGCGTTATTTGCGCCGACTATACTAAACATGAGGTCGGAACAATTTTCTTCGGCTTTAACGAAACGGTGGCAACGCTTAACCGAAACGATATTTATACATCTGATATATTAATCCAAAACGCTGAATATTCTGGCGGGGATATTTTCTACATGACGCACCAAATCAGAGTTAATGACAGCACTACTGGTTATGTTTCTTATGTAATAAGCACTGCCGCTTTAAGTGATTATCTGCTCGGTACTGGTTATTTCAGCGAGGGGCAATTATTCTTATTAGACACCAAGGGAAATGCGTTAAATCTTGGTCAAAGGATTTTAACCCGTTCAACCGAAATCGAAAACAACGCTTTACGCGACTTCATTTCAAGGTACAAAGGCATTAAGAGCAATTCGACAAATAAACTCGAAACCTTCGAAACGGGAGGATATATAGGCGCATACAACAATATAGGGAACAGCAGCTGGCTGTGGGTGGGCATATATCCCACCGCTACCGTTAACGCTATGGTTTCCGATATATATGTCCGCGGCTTAATCATGGTTTTCGCGATTTCATTAATTTGTATGGTGGTTATGATTTTCTTAACCAAGCATGTTATAAACCCGATGAACCAAATGATTTACAAAATGAAGCAACTCTCAGGAGGAGGGCGCAGCGAGCGTTTTGACATAACGGGTAATAACGAATATGCACATATGGCAACAACCTTTAACGAAATGATAGCTGAGGTTAGTCTCAGCGAGGAGCTTCACCGCACAATATCCGAGCTTTCAGATAACATTCTGTTTGAGTGGGATTTTACCAAGGAAGTAATGTTTGTATCAGACAATTTTTTAAGCTTGTTCGATGTAAATCCGAAGCAGTGTACTCTTCTTAACGGTCATTTTATCGACTCGATTATGGATAAAGAAAATTCTGAAAAGTATAAGCGTGATTTAGGCAAGCTTTTAAAATCTAAGGAGACACTTGAAACAGAATATCAGATTTCGACCTCCACTGGGACCACTATTTGGATTTCTCTCCGCGCACACTGCATTACCGACCGTTTGGGTGAGCTGCTACGTGTAATCGGAGTTATTACTAATATCGATAATGAAAAGAAGCTGACGCTCAGACTTTCAGAGAGAGCAAGCTATGACTTTTTGTCACAGCTTTATAACAGAACGACATTTGAACGTGAGCTTCAATGTGAGCTTGACCGAACTGTTACCAGCCGTGTAGCCGTAATTTTCATAGATGTTGACGATTTTAAGTTTATTAATGACAGATACGGACACTCAACTGGCGACGAAATAATTAAATATGTTTCCAAGGTAATCAAGGACCGCATGATGGGCGGCGGCTTCGCAGGACGTTTTGGCGGAGATGAATTCGTTATGTGTGTGACCGACGAAAACCTACTTGATAATATAGAAACGCTCGCCGAAGGTCTGATAGACACGCTTAACGACGGCTATTATTGTGAGTCCTCGGATATAACGCTGAACATCAGAGCCAGCATAGGTATCGCATTAGCTCCAGAGCACGGCAAGGAGGGTCCAATCCTTATTGCATCTGCCGACGAAGCCATGTATTATGTTAAGAAAAACGGCAAAGGAAATTATCATATTTATAATCCCGATGACAGCAATCTCATTGATATGATGCATTCTATATGATGTTAAACAGAAAGGGCATGGTCATAATAGATGAGTAAAGTAATAGCGATAACAAACCAAAAAGGCGGCGTTGGCAAAACTACTGCTTGTGCCGCTATTTGCGGCTGTCTCTCCGAGATGGGCAAGTCTGTGCTGGCTATTGACCTTGACCCGCAGGGAAATTTAAGCTTTTCTTTAGGGATAGACAGCAACGATGATGTTTATACTATATACAATGTATTTAAAGGACAGGTCGATTTATATAACGTAATTCAGCATACACCAAGCTGCGATGTTGTCGGCTCTAATATCCTTTTATCGGGTGCCGAGCTTGAGCTTACCTCGATTGGCCGTGAGCATATACTCAGAAACCAAATTGACTTAATCGCCTCCGATTATGATTATATCGTAATTGATACTCCGCCTGCGCTTTCTATTTTGACTATTAACGCTTATACCGCTGCCGATTGGCTGGTTATCCCAATGATACCTGAAATCCTTTCGCTTCAGGGACTCTCTCAGCTAAAGGAAACCATTTTTGCGGTTAAAAAATATTTTAACAATTCACTTGAGGTTAGGGGAATTCTGCTTAATAAATATAATCCTAGACTTATACTGACAAAAGAGGTGGAAGAGCTTGCAAATATAGTTGCAGAGCAGCTTGACACCGATGTGTTCGAAACCAAGATTTCACAGAGTGTAACCATTGCCGAAGCCCCCGCACACGGCAAAACGATAGTTGAATATGCGCCAAGGTCTAAATCTGCAAGAGAATTTGAGGATTTAACCTATGAGCTTATTGGTCTTGATAAACCGAAACGCAATATCCAAAAGCTAGGACGGGGACGTCCTAGAAAGTATCCCAGACCAGAGGACATTCAGGATTTATAAAAGGATGATATAAATTGGCACGAAGTATTAAAACATCACAGGTAATGAAGCTTATTTCGGGCGGCGAAAAAAAGCAGGAAGCCCCCGAAATCGTAACCGACACCCCCGCAATATCAAAAGCAAAAGCTGAAACACCTGAGCCTGGTAAAAAGCCCAGAAAAGTCATTACGAAAAATCTTGAGATTGACAAGCTGATACAGGAAACTCCGCACAACCCCTCTCTCCGAGGAATTGAGGATTTGAACATTGAAAGGTCTGACAAACTTACAAAGGCTGCTTTTAAAAGTGAGCTTATAGATATTCCGACTCTGCTTATTGAGGAACAGCTTCCTGTGGCACTAGAACGCTTCAAGGTCTGCGACTGCGACAGGTGCAAGGAAATATTTACTCAAAAAGCTGTAGCTGAGCTGCCGAATAAGGTAATCAAAATCAACTCCAATGAGGATATGCTTAAAGTTAAAGCAGCACTTGACGAATTACGCCCCGAGCTTGCTAAAATACTTGCAAAGCTCTGCATTTCATCTAAAATTAATGCACTTCATAATGAAAAATGCTAGAAAAGCCTTTTAAAAGGAGTTAACGTGCTAATTAACGATAACAACTATATAGAAATACTAGAAAGTATAAAATCAAATATAAAAGAAGCTCAATACAAGGCTGTTTTAGGTGCCAATCGTGAATTAATTACTCTTTATTGGAACATTGGTAATATTATTATAAATAACACTAAATATGGCACAAAGTTTATTGATAATCTTTCCCGTGATATAAAATTAGACTTTCCAAATATAAAAGGATTTTCTGTTACAAATCTGAAATATATGCGTAAATTCGCTGAAACATATCCCGATTTTCAAAAAGGTCAACACCCTGTTGACCTTTTGCCATGGCGAAATAATATTACGCTTATGACTAAAATAAAGGATTTAACAGAGCGAGAATGGTATATATCCCAGAATCTCAAAAACGGCTGGAATAACAATGTTTTA
>JAVBPL010000147.1:0-10205 GCA_031549645.1 Ruminiclostridium sp.
GACAGCGAAAAGCTAAAGGGCTTGCTGTCTGAAATGGATTATGATTTTTGCGGCGAGAGCTCAAATGCTGATTTAATTCTTTTCAACACCTGCGCAATTCGTGAAAATGCTGAGGATAAGGTTTTCGGTAACGTTGGCGCATTAAAAAGGCTCAAAGAAAAAAATCCCAATTTGATTGTCATACTTTGTGGCTGTATGGTGCAGCAGGAGGCAGTTGCAAAGCGTTTTAAAGAAAAATTTACGTTTATTGACATTATTTTTGGTACCCATGTTCAGCATAGGCTTCCTGAAATGCTTTTTGATTTTTTGTCTTTTAGTAAAAAACAGGTTTTAATACCTGATAACGAGGGGATAATAACCGAAGGCTTACCTGTAAAAAGGGATAATAATATAAAAGCAAGTGTATCAATCATGTATGGCTGTAACAATTACTGCACATACTGCATTGTGCCTTATGTTAGGGGCAGGGAGCGTTCGAGAAAAAGCGAAGATATAATTATTGAAGTTAAAGGTCTTGTAACAGACGGCTTCAAGGAAATAACCCTGCTTGGACAAAATGTAAATTCATACGGAAAAGGGACTGATGTCGATTTTGTAAAGCTTTTAAAGCTCCTTGATGAAATAGACGGCGACTTTAAGCTTGAGTTCATGACTAGTCATCCGAAGGATTGCGGTAAAGAAATAATTGATACAATTAAGAACAGCAGAAAAATATCCTATCATATACATTTACCAGTTCAGTCGGGAAGTAACCGTATTCTTAAGCTAATGAACCGTGGATATACCAGAGAATATTATTCAGAGCTTGTTAAATATGCAAAAGCAACTATACCCGAAATTTGCATAACAACCGATATAATTGTAGGCTTTCCAGGTGAAAAATATGAGGACTTTAAAGAAACCGTCGATTTACTAAAAGAACTCGGCATAAATTCTGCTTATACCTTCATTTACAGCAAACGTGACGGAACAAAAGCCGCCGATATGGAAGATAATGTTACTGATGAGGAAAAGAATAAGTGGTTTAAAGAGCTGCTTGTAGTTTTAGATAACTTAAGCGAAAGCAAAAATGATAAATATATCGGAACAGTGCAAAGGGTACTCTGCGAGGGCGGGGGAAGAACAGACCAAAAGCTGTTATCGGGCAAGAATAGACAAGGAGTTATTGTCGATTTTGAGGGTGATGTTAATTTAATCGGCAGCTTTGTAAATATAAAGATAACCGAAGCCCTAAGCTGGGCTATAAAAGGAAATATAATTTAAGGCACAAAAGAAAGGAATAATCAAAATGGACGCAATTACAGCAGCAAGAGAACTCGGAAAAGCAATACAAGGGGACGAACGCTATATTGCATACACTAAGGCAAAGCAAAACAACGATAACGACAGCGAGCTTCAAAATAAAATAGGTGATTTTAACTTAATTCGCCAGAATTTACAGATGGAAATGTCCAAACCAGAAAACGAAAAGGACAGCGATAAAATAAACGAACAAAACAAAACGATGCAAGGTGTATATAACGAAATCATGTCAAACGTGAATATGGCTGAGTTTACAATCACTAAAAATGCAGTTGACAAAATGCTAAATGAAATAAATCAGATTATAGGAATGTGCTGTGACGGCGAGGATCCCGATACCTGTCAGCCCTCTGATTGTGGCGGTTCTTGTTCAACCTGCGGTGGATGCGGATAAGCTGATGGAGACATCTGAAAAAACGACGCCAATGTTTAAACAGTACCTTGAGGTTAAGGAAAAGTATAAAGGGTATATTTTGTTTTACAGATTGGGTGATTTTTATGAAATGTTTTATGATGATGCAGAGAACATATCACGGGAGCTTGAGCTAACCTTAACCTCCCGTGCAGGTGTTTCTATGTGCGGTGTTCCGCATCACTCGGCTGAAACATATATAAAACGCTTAATCGACAAGGGCTATAAAATTGCAATATGTGAGCAAATCAGTGACCCTCAGTTATCTAAGGGTCTTGTTGAGCGTGATGTAATTAGAATAGTCACTGCTGGAACTCTGATAGAGGACTCCATGCTTGATGAAAGCCGAAACAACTTTATAGCCTGCTTTTATCATGAAAATAAAAACTGCGGCTTTGTTTTTGCGGATTTATCTACGGGTGAACTTCATATTTTCGAAAAAAAAGGCATTAAGCTTGAAAGCGAGATAATATCAGAGATTTCGAGATATCTGCCGGTAGAGCTTCTTTTTAACAGTGCCTTTTTGTCTTTTAGCGGTGTCAGCGAATTTGTAAAGCAAAAGCTTGAACGGTGTGTCGGAGATGTACTTGAGGATAATTATTACGAGATAAACGACAACAAGCTTATAAAATCGCAGTTAAAAGCCGAAAGTTTTGATGAACTCGGAATGGGCGGATTACCTCTGGCACAAAAAGCGTTAACTGCCTTACTTAAATATTTTAACGAGACGCAGAAAAATAATGCTTCCCGTTTTATTGACGTTGTGGTGCATACTGAGAGCGAGTATGTCGGAATTGGGCTTACTACGAGGCGAAACCTTGAGCTTACTGAAACCATGCGCAACAAGGAGCGTAGAGGCTCGCTTCTCTGGGTGCTTGATAAAACTAAAACATCAATGGGACGACGAAAACTTCGTCAGTTTATTGAAAGACCGCTTACAAATCATGGCGAAATTCTTAAAAGGCTCGGTGCAGTAGATGAGCTTGTTAAAAATATAATTGAGCTTGGGGAAATATGCGACAGCTTATCGGGTGTTTACGACCTTGAACGCCTACTAACAAGAGTGGTATACAAAACCGCAAGCCCCCGTGATATTTTTGCACTGGGAAAAACCTGTGCTAAGATACCAGAATTAAAAGAAAAGCTTAGCCATCTTAAAGCACCGCTGTTCCTACAGCTAAATAATGAGATGAACTCATTGGCTGACGTTTCTTCGCTAATTGATAACGCAATTAAGCCCGAACCCCCCGCACTTACAAAAGACGGCGGATACATAAATGATGGGTTTAATAAGGAGCTTGACAGACTCCGCAGTATTACTACCGATAACAAGGGTATTCTTTCGGATATTGAGGAAAGAGAACGTGCCTTGACTGGGATTAAGACGTTAAAGGTCGGTTATAACAGAGTTTTTGGATATTATATCGAAGTGTCAAAGGGCAGTACAGCAATGGTTCCCGAGACTTATATAAGAAAGCAAACACTCACAAACGGTGAAAGATACATTACCGAGGAGCTTAAAAACATTGAAAATGAAATTCTAGGTGCAAACGATAAAATACTTGCTCTGGAAGCAGAAATCTTCGCTGAGGTCAGAGACTTTATAACTGAAAAGCTGGATATTATTCAAAAAACAGCCGAAGCTGTTTCAACGCTTGATGTTATGTGCAGTTATGCTAACGCCTCTATTGAAAATAATTATACCAAACCTGAAATAACCTTAAAAGATGTAATTGAAATACGCGACGGCAGACACCCTGTTATTGAAAAAATACTTACAGGAAGCCCCTTTACCCCGAATGACACGTATCTCGATTTAAAAGAAAATCGCTTAATCATAATAACTGGACCAAATATGGCGGGTAAATCGACTTATATGCGTCAGGTGGCACTTATTACCTTGATGGCGCAGATTGGCTGCTTTGTCCCAGCAAAATCAGCAAGAATTGGTGTGGTTGATCAGATATTTACTCGTGTGGGGGCTAGCGATGACTTGACGGCGGGACAGTCAACTTTTATGGTTGAAATGAACGAGGTGGCAGAAATACTTAAGAATGCGACATCAAAAAGCCTTGTTATTCTCGACGAGATTGGCAGAGGGACCTCGACCTTTGATGGTATTTCAATTGCAAAAGCTGTGGCAGAATACATAAACAGTAAGGCTGTGGGGTGCAAAACGCTTTTTGCAACGCATTATCACGAGCTCATTTCTCTAGAAAAGAAAAATCAGGGTATACGGAATTTCAGCGTTGCGGCTACTAAAAAAGGTGACGAAATACAGTTTCAGCACAAAATAATCGAGGGAGGAGTCGACGACAGCTACGGCATAGAGGTCGCAAAGCTTGCGGGATTGCCTAATAAGGTTATTTCAGACGCAAAAGATGCGCTTAAGTTAATGGAACTCAACACCAAAATTGAGCTTGAAGCTGAGCTTGTTGATACCGAGAATAGTAATCCTCAGATTGATTTTACGGCTCTTTCTAAGGAAAAAATCTATAATTCATTAAAAGCTATTGATATCAATACGATTACACCAATGGAGGCTCTTGGAATACTTTCGGAGCTTAAGAAAGGCTTATAATTTATGGCATTTATCAATGTACTTGATAAAAAGGTTGCCGAGCTTATTGCAGCAGGGGAAGTAATTGAACGTCCTGCCTCTGTAATTAAGGAGCTTATTGAAAACTCGATAGATGCTGGTTCAAAAAACATAACCGTCGAAATAAACGGCGGCGGCATCAAGTTTATCCGAGTTACCGATGACGGTTGCGGAATTTCACATGAGGAAATCCCCACAGCCTTTCTTCGTCATGCTACGAGCAAGGTGCAAAGCCAAGATGATTTAGAAAGCATAGCCACAATGGGATTCAGGGGTGAGGCTTTACCTTCAATTTCGGCTGTTTCGCGGATTGAACTGCTTTCGAAAAAAGCAAATGACGATTTCGGCTCGGTTTATAAAATAGAGGGTGGAATAGAGATATCCCACGACAAAACAGGCTGTCCCGATGGGACTACAATAATAATACGCGATTTATTTTATAATACACCCGCAAGACTTAAATTCTTGAAAAAAGACGTTTCAGAGGGAAACACAGTACAGGCGATTGTAGATAAGCTTGCACTTTCTCACCCCGAAATTGCTTTTCGCTTTATAAGAGATAACAAGCCAATTATTATAACTGGCGGAGATGGAAAATATATATCGGCAATTTATGCGGTTTTTGGTAAGCAGTTTGCAAGTAGCCTTATTCCAGTGGATTTTGAGCAAATGGGCATTAAGATCACTGGATATATTTCATCACCGCTTTTTAGCAGAGGGAACAGAAGCACTCAATATTTTTTCGTGAACACGAGGTATATTAAGTCGCTTTCTTGCATGGCGGCACTCGAGGAGGGGTATAGAAACAGCATAATGACGGGGAAATTCCCCGCTTGTGTTCTGAACATTGAGATTAACCCGTCTGAGGTTGATGTAAATGTCCATCCAGCCAAAACTGAGGTGCGTTTTGCAAACGACAGGGCAGTATTTGATACGGTTTATTTTGCGGTTAAAAATGCAATTCTCAATAACGATAATGTTAAAGAAGTAAAAATAGAAAGTAAACCTATAACTTATACAGAGAAAGAGGTTCAAAAGCCGACCGAGCAAATCACCTTTTCTTCAAGCTTTACGCAGTATACCGAAAAATCAACACCTAAAACCTTAATTGATGTTTCTCCCAAAATAACAAAATACGAAAACAGAGAGAATATAAATGCTGAAACAGAAGGTGAACCGAAAAGCTTTAAATACATAACAAACGAAAGCACAACCCCAAAAATCATACACAAACCAATCGAAGATAAGCACGAAAAAAAAGAATCTATAAATAAACTCTGTGTAATTGGCGAATTATGGGGAACATATATAGTATGCGAGGATAATTCTGCAAAAAAGGCATTGGTCTTGATTGACAAACACGCTGCTCACGAACGTATTAATTTTGAAAGACTCAAAAGTGAATTTTTACATTCTTCGCAGCTTCTTGCAGAGAGCATATTTATTTCGCTTGATATGAATAAGCTTGATTTGATAATGCAGAATAAGGATTTCCTCCTTGATATAGGAATAGAAATTTTAATATCAGAAAAAAATAAGATTGAGGTAATCGCTTTACCCTCTATTTTATCTAGCAGTGACCCCGAAGCTGTTATTAATGATACTATATCAATTCTTGAAAAGGGTATTGGAACACCAAGGGATACTCTCTTTGGCGATATACTTCACAGTATTGCTTGCCGTTCATCTATAAAGGCACATGATAAATCGGATTTATCTGATTTATCAATGCTGGCGAACAAGGTCTATAATGATGAAAGCATAAGATTTTGCCCTCATGGGAGGCCTATAATAACCTCAATTTCAAAAAGTGAGATTGAGAAGAATTTCGGAAGAACTTAAAATGAACAATAACAAAAGTTTTGTAGTAGTGGTTTGCGGTCCTACTGCAAGCGGGAAAACGAAGCTTGCCGTTGACCTTGCACTTGCATTTGACGGTGAGATTATTTCCGCAGATTCAATGCAAATCTATAAATATATGAATATAGCCACAGCAAAACCTGATGAGAGCGAGAAGCAGGGGATAAAGCATCACTTAATGGATTTTCTTGAGCCTTACGAAAGCTTCTCTGTGGCTGATTATGTTGCTTTGTCGCATACGGTTATAGCTGATATAATTAGTCGCAGTAAGCTCCCGATAATTGTGGGTGGAACAGGCTTATATATAGACTCGCTTTTGAACAATATCCAGTTTGACGAAACAGGGGCAGATTATCAGTACAGGGACGAGTTGAAGCTGCTTGCGGCAAAAAACGGTAATAAGGTTCTGCATGATATGTTGAGAGAAATCGATACCGAGACCGCAAATAAGCTTCATGAGAATAATCTTTCGCGAATAATCAGGGCACTTGAGGTATATAAGTTATCAGGGAAAAAATTGAGCGAACTAGAAGCACAAAGTCGCAGCAAGCCATCACCTTATAAGCCGCTATTCTTCGGAATAAATTATGAAAGCAGAGATGATTTGTATGAACGTATAAATAGAAGAGTAGACATAATGCTTGAAAGCGGGTTAATTGAAGAAGCTAGATGGTTTTATTCGATGGGCGATTTACCCACATCTGCTCAAGCGATTGGTTATAAGGAATTGAAACCATATTTAGATGGAAAAGCTACTTTAAACGAATGTACGGAAAGACTTAAACAGGAAACACGAAACTACGCAAAACGGCAATTAACGTGGTTCAGAAAAAATAAAGATATTAACTGGCTTATGTTTGAAAACAATGCAGAAAAGGCTGAATATACACAGTTTTATGAGAATGAATATATAAAAATTCTTAATACAGCAAAAAAAATGATAAGGAGTTCTTGCAATTGTTTTTAAAATAAATGGTTTCTAGAACGCTTGATAATAAATTAATTCGCTTTCAGCGAATTATGGCTGTCGCCACTTGCGTTTCACGCAAATTTATGATATAATGTTCCTATATATACAAATAAGTGTTAGACAATTGTGAATAAGAAAGGACTTAATAATGGCTAAGGATATTAATTTACAAGACGTATTCCTAAATCAAGCGAGAAAAGAACATATCCCAGTAACGATATATATCACAAACGGCTTTCAGTTTAAGGGAATAGTAAAGGGCTTTGACAACTATACAGTTATTCTTGATACTGATGGGAAACAAAACCTGATTTACAAACATGCAATTTCGACGATTACCCCTCTTAAAACAATTTCGATTTTCGATGTTTTTGATAAAGAAGAAAATGAACAGGTATAGTTATGTCGGCAAAGCTAAGAAAAACTACGGTAACAACCAGGATAATCTGGATATTACTGGGTTTGTTTTTTATAATTACTGTCACTAGTCAAATTTACATTTATCTGTACAATCCACTTCGTATTGAAGTTGCGACTATGTATAGCACCACTGACTCAATACTTTTTTCTGGTATATATGTAAGGAATGAACGTGTAATTGATTATTACGGTAACGGTATCATAGCATACACCCACGAAAATGGCTCAAAGCTTGCTAAAAACTCAGTAGTGGCAAAAAGCTATAACAGTCAGCGTGATATCGCAGTTCAAAAGCAAATTGAATTTTATAACAATCAAATTAAGATACTAAGAGATGCAGAAGCGCTCGAAAACACAGACAATTCACAGCTGGATTCGTTTAACAATCAAATAAATAATAAGCATTCAGAGCTGATGCTACAGCTTGATCAGGGTAATTTCGATAAGATAACGGAGCTTAAGAATAGTTATCTGTCTTTACAGTGTAAGAAGCTTATAGTAAGAGGCACAGTAAGTAATTATAATGCAAAGATTGCACAGCTTGAAGAGGTAATACGTAATTTAAATTCAACCATGAGCAGCAGTCCCAGTGAAGTTAGGATTGGTGAAGCTGGTTATTTTGTAAGCGTTGTTGACGGATATGAAAACGAGATTAATTACGATACAATTGAAAGCATGGATAAGCAGCAAATCGAAAACATAATAAAAAATCCTGTTATCTCAAAAGAAATCAATACAATCGGAAAAATAATTGACGATTACAAATGGCGTCTCGTAGGAGTTCTTGATACCGAAAGGACGCGTAGCGTTTTTGAAGGCGCAGCAGTCGAAATGAAGGTTGGTGCCTCGGCACAAACGGTAAAGGCAACCGTATATAAAATAAAGCATTTAACTGACGGAACAAGTATTTTTATTTTCGAATGTGATAGGCTATCCGCTGAGTTCGTCGAAAAGAGAGTTGCCCAGCTCCGACTTATACTCGATAATTACAAGGGAATAAGAATTCCTTCAGTAGCCATAAACTTCCTTAACGGCGAAAGAGGCGTTTATATTAAAAGCGGAGATGAAATTGCATTTAAGAAGATAAATGTAATTAAGTACGACGACGATTTTGTACTTGTGGAGGATACAACTGCGCTTATCGGTTACATATCGTTATATGATAATATAGTGGTGTCTGGTGTCGATTTATACGAGGGTAAAATTGTATTATGAGCCATTTTATAGATATATTAGAAAATTATAAAAGAATTGATGAAAACATTAACAATGCAAGATTAAAATTTGGCAGAAATGACAAAGTTTCAATTATGGCGGTTACAAAAACTGTCCCCGTAGATAGAATAAATTATGCAATTTCACTAGGTATTGAACTTATTGGTGAAAATCGAGTGCAGGAATTTCTTGAAAAAGAAGATGAATATGACAAAAATTGCGAAATTCATTTCATTGGGGGCTTGCAAAATAATAAAGTTAAGTATATAATTGATAAGGTAAAAATAATAGAGTCAGCAGACAGTTATAAATTGATCGACGAAATTTCAAGGCAGGCTCAAAAGAAGTCGTGCGATATAGGTATACTTTTAGAGGTAAATATCGCAGGGGAGGTTACCAAGAACGGAATACCCCCTAGAGAAATTAAGAGCTATTTGGAATACGCAGACCAGCTGCCTGGGGTAGATGTTAAGGGATTAATGACTATTCCACCGTTTGCTCTAGACGGCAAAAATGATTTATACTTCTACAATATGCAGCAGCTTTATCTAGAGCATAAAGATAAGTATAATCTTGACATTTTGTCAATGGGACTGTCAGCTGATTACGAGAACGCAATCAAATATGGTTCAAATATTGTGCGAATTGGTACTGCACTTTTTGGAAATAGATAAACAATATGGAGGAATATAAAAATGGCATTCAGTGATGTATTAAAAAAGATTACCGGTGGTGATTATGTTGATGAAGATAACGAATTAGTGGATGACACCCCAACCGCCAACAATCCCAGATACGACGAAGACCATAGTTATTCATCAAAAAACAGTAAGTTCTTATCAATTGCTGCTACTGCTCATTTACAGGTGATTGTATTTAAACCCCAAAAATACAGTGAAGCCGCTGAAATAGCAGATAATTTCAAAAACAAAAAGACAATAGTGCTTAACCTTGACAATACCAACAAGGATGTTGCAAACCGTTTAATTGACTTCTTAGGTGGTGTTGCTTATGCTGCTGACGGAGATTTAAAGAGAATTGCCAATACTACATACATGATAGTGCCCTTTAATGTTGATATATCTGGGGATACCATTGAAGAACTCGAGAATTCATCTGATTATTTTTGATGTTGATATCTGACGAGGAACGTATACTTTGTAGACATATTACGGATTTAATAAATCAAGCTGAAAGGCAGTATGTTAATAAGTTTACCTCCTTTTTAACCTTGCGAGAGCAAGATGTGTTAAGACGCGAGATTGGCGGAAGCTTAACGTTTTACGGGGGCTTTGAAGGAAGCGAACGTAAGGTTTTAGGTGTGCTTGTTGATAAATATAGTGATAACCTTAATAAAATGTTCCCAATAAAGCTGATCAGCTTAAGTTATAAAGCTTTTAACGAAAAGGACAAGCTGACGCATCGTG
>JAVBPL010000117.1:0-16690 GCA_031549645.1 Ruminiclostridium sp.
TATCTATGTAAATCCATTCATCTATGGTGTCATTGACAAGGTAACCAGCTATAAAGCTACTTAC
Source organism: Ruminiclostridium sp. (assembly GCA_031549645.1). GTDB lineage: Bacteria > Bacillota > Clostridia > Oscillospirales > Ruminococcaceae > Ruminiclostridium_E. The sequence goes on from JAVBPL010000117.1 coordinate 65, forward strand.
TCCGCCGCTCCACCAACATATTTTCTTATTTGACATATTATCCTTTCATGCTAAACCGCCATATTATCAATAATATCCGCCATACTTGTAAACCTTTTATCGCAATACTCGGGTAAATTGGCTCTTATAAGCGCCTCCGCACATTGCGGAACTACCGCATTACCGCACCTTGCAACCTGTGCCGACTTTGGATATGGTTTCCCGTTCGGTTGAATGAAATCAATTATGTAATCGTCGGGGAAGCCTTGTGCCTTGTATAGTTCCCTCGGCTCCAGCATCCTCATGCCGATGTCGTGGATATAGTACAGAGCATTATTAATTTCAAATAGCAATATCTCGTCTGCTGCGATGTTATAACCGCAATATTCATTAAGTAACTGCCTTATTTCGTTCCAGTTACCTAAATCCTTACAATCATCAGCTCTGACAAGATACGTTTTTATTTGTGCCATGTGTCCAGGTGAGGCTGTAAGTGTAGGTATAGGTTCAAGCAAGCTTTTACAATCGGTGTTTTTACGAAGTACACACAAATGGCTTTCAACCAGCCCCATACGGTCTTTTGTGGTAATGGTGTGCATTGGGTCGTTTGTTGATGCTCCATGTTCTTCGCCCTGATAATATTTGACGATATGAGCAGCCGTTAAAGCGTTATGGTCTACCGCTGTGACAGTCGGCATCGGCTCTGTTATTGGTACTCCCGTAATTCCACCGTAGAATTTCGACAAGAAAGGTATCTGCAAGCCGTAACGATTACTTGTGTCTAAGGTCATAAATGGCTTTTCAAGCTTTTGCCCTCTGATTTCGTGCTTTGCTGTCTCGGAGTGGTATTGTATTAAAGAAGGAGCAGACTTATCTTTGTCGGCAGATATAATAAACGGCTTATCTGACTTAATCACAAATTTATCTAGCCCTCTTGCAATCCTCCGCATGGTGTTTACTGCCAAAGGCTTTTTGCGGTTAAATATTGATTTACAAGGAATGGACCAGTCAATACATTCTGCTGCTGTTCTATATGGTAGCTTACCTTTTCCATGTGTAGGCTCTGGAAACACAATTGGTTTACCGTCACACCGAGCAATTAAGAAGAACCGCTCTCTGATTGTAGGAGCTCCGTAATCGCACGCTCTCATCTTAGTCCATTTTACTTGATAACCTTCACGCTGAAGATGCCGTACAAATTTATTAAACTCGGCTCCTTTGTGTTTCGGGTCGGGTTTACCACTCGGGAGCAGCTTACCCCACGTTATGAACTCGGGGACATTTTCCAAGATTATTACGTCCGGGTGAACCCTCCTCGCCCATTTAACAGCAATCCATGCCAAACCCCTGATATTTTTATCAACAGGCTTACCACCCTTAGCACGAGAAAAATGCTTACAATCAGGGGACAGCCACATCAAAGCAACACGGCGACCCTTACAAGCCTCCTCAGGGTTTACCTCCCATACGCTTTCTTGATAATGTTCAGTAAACGGGTGATTTTTACTGTGCATAGCAATAGCATCAGGGTCGTGATTAATTGCTATCGTCATTGGTCTACCTGTTGCCAGCTCAAATCCAGTAGATGCACCTCCCCCACCCGCAAAGTGGTCTATAAATATTGGGTCGAGTAGGCTTATTTGTCCTTTCATACTATCCTTTCCAAATCTTTTCATAAACCGATTTTCATAAATTTTCAACCTGATATATCAGCCCAAAACCTTTTATTTTCCTTGCCGCTTTAACGCCTTTTCTTTCCGCTGTTGAATTGCAAATATCTCCGCAAAATCCTTTGATAAAGCCTTAATAATCTTGTCACCTTCATGAGTACGCTCCGTTTTAGGGTTGATGTTTTCCGCGTCCTCTTGAAAATATAGAGGTGTACCAATCTCCCGCGGTGGTTGCTCACGCCCTGCTTTAAGAGCGGCGAAGCGTTCTTCTGCTCTTTTTCGGTCGGTGAAAACACACCCTCCTAATACAAGTCGTTTGTTTTCCTCTACCTCCGTAATGCAAGCGGGGTCGGCTTCATTGAACGATACAATAATGTATTGCTGCACAGTGGGGAGTAGCGTACCATTCGGGGCACGAAGCTCAACGGTTCCAGCGCATACAAGCCGTTCGTTTTTTTCTAGTGTTATCACGTTACCCCCTCCTTTTTACCGCAAATTAATTTATAGTTTTTCAATTGCCGCTTCAAGTTCCTTTGCGAACTTCTCTTGTATTATGATTTCTTCAATTTCGTTTGGTCTTACCGCTTTATCATCAATATAAAGGTCGGCATAAACTTTTCGTGCTTTTGTATCATATTGCGTATTGTCGGGATTTTCGTTGACAGCGTATAATGTGATTCCCTGTGCTTCGCAAAACGCAACTGCTTCATCAAGTAATGCACGGTTTCCATTTTCACGACAAGTATTCAGTATTATTTTTGCGCCACTTTCCGCTTGCCGCTTGATGAAATCAATTACATGAGATTTCATCACTCCTATTTCGGGGAAAGCATTTTCACAAAGTGTTCCGTCAAAATCAACCGCTATAATTTTATGTAGTTTTGAATATAATTCAAGCTCCGCCATAAGCTTTAACTCCCTTATTTATAAATTAGTGGGTATTACCTTTCAAAAAAGTGCGCGTCTGTTTCCGTCCCAAAGTAGCCAGTGGGACGTGGATAACAATTATTTTCTTCGTAATATTCCATTTCAACGCGAGCGAGAGAATCCACTCGTTCTGTTGCTTGTGCTTTGTATTGAGTTTCGTGCTCTTTGCGGTCAATCGCATTTATTATTTTCTTTGCGTTATGCGTCCAACCGTTGTGACCGGGCGTAATATGACAAGCGTTCATCTGCGTTCCTCCCGTAATGTTTGTTTGAATTTCAAGGTGTTTATATATAAAAGGGTGGGTATGTGTCCCTTTTCCCAACAGGATTCCTGCGACACCCATGACGGGTGTTTCGGCTAGTTGCCAACTAGCCATCATCGGGCAGGCAATTTTACTCGACTTATCTTAAATTGTAAATCGCTCTAATACCGCAAAAGGAAATTCAGGGTCATAATGAAATATGAGCTTGAGTTTTTTTTGTGCTTTGGAACTGTAATGCATATATCATTTTTGGGGGTTCATCACCAATTAAAACTTCTCTGTTTTCTTTGTCAATTGGGTCAATCCCAAAATGCTTTAAGATGATTTTCGACTGTGATTCTTTGAACAACTTACTCACCTCCTACTTTGTATATTTTGTCTTGTCACTCTCTTATTTATGTGATATAATTGATTCAACAGAAAGGGGGTGATAATATGAACAAAGAAATGATAATAAACAATTTAGCAGGTATATATGCCCGAACAAGATTTGCAAGATATTTGAAATTAGATGATGTAGATCCTACATCGGAAGAAGCATTTGAGTTTCTTTTTGATTGTTATAAAGACGCATATCGTACTTACGCTTCACTTGATTATCATGATAAATTTGAATCATTAGAACTTGAATAAATATATTTCAGTTCATTTACTTGCGTGTATCTTGTTTTTCTAAAAGTATCTTTCAGTTTACAACATAATTTATCAACCTCGCTCATTGAGAAGCCTTTATTTGAACATTGCTGTAAAATGTCAATGACAAAGGCTTCTATTTCTTTATCTCGATTCACTTACCCTACCCTCCCCTCTCTATATATTTTACCTTTCAGCTAATCAATATTTTATTTCTTGTCACTTTCTTAATGTCATGATATAATGTAAGCGACAGAAAGGAGTCGACCAAATGTGGATTTATAAAAGCCCAATCGGTACAATAAAAATCATGTACTCAAATACTAATCAAGCATTTTATATTATTATTGACAACGATTATTACGGACTATATCAATCAGCAGTTGCCGCTGCTGATGATGTATTCACCTTTTCAACTGGTTGCTATAAATGGGACAAGCATTGTGTTGAAATGCAGTATCAGCTTTATCCTTTACCGCCTAGCCACCTGCTAGGCGGTATTATTTTTACCTTGAATTATTCCACCCGCTATGCTATAATCTAAATGACAGAAAGGGGGTGACAAAATGTTGAATACTGTTAAATGCTTTAATTGCGGTGCTATTATTAATGCAGAATCAATCTACTGTACAAAATGTGGGAGTCATAAACCAGTTAACGAAGATAACATATGCTTAAATACAAATTGCGATAGAAATAAAACGAAAACTAGGTTTATGGAAGATGACCAGTTCTGTGATTTATGCGGGCAATATACAACATTTGGTAAAAAAGTAGAAAATGCTTTAAGTTAATATTTTCTTTATATCTGCCAACGCTTCTGTCAAAGCGTTGGCAATTTCTTTTCCGCACTTTGAACAGTAACGCGGTTCATTACCCATGTAATTTGCAAGTTCATCTATACCCACTAATGGTTTATCACAATATGGACATACAAAAAATTGTTTAAAATAATTTTCCATTTCCACCCCTCCCCTCTTTATCTTTCACCGCCTAGCCTAACCGCTAGGCGGTGTTTTAGTTTGCAATTAAGAAACAGAGCTTTGCCGCTCTTCGGTGAATAAATAATCAAACGGAACATTATACAATTCTAAAAGCTGTCTTATTTCGTTATACTTAAATTTTTCATTTCTCTTCTTACTTTCATAAGATTGCCGAGATATGTTTAGTTTTTTAGCGACAAATTCATTAGTATGCCTTTTCCGTGCTTGTTCCGCTTCAAGATTTGGAAACATATTTGCACCTCCTTCAATTAGCGTTTTGCTGATTACAATATCATTATATTACCATTTAGGTAATTTGTCAATAGGTTTTTTAAATATATTTACCATTTTGCTAATTTTCTATTGACATATACTCACAGGAAGTGTAAAATAATAATAGGAATACAGAATAATATTAAAGAGAGTAAATATATGGAAGAATTAACATTTGGGCAAAGGATTGTAAGTTTTAGAGTAAAAAAACATATGTTACAAAAGGAACTTGCCGAAAAAGCCGAAATTTCCCCAACGGCTTTAAATTATTATGAAAAAGATAAAAGAGAACCGAATGTATTAGTTATAAAGAAAATTGCAAAGGCTCTTAATATAACTGGTGATGAATTATTAGGCATGGACACAGTAAATATAACCGTTCAATGTAACCAAGATGAAAAAGGATTGATAGAAAAATATAGACATCTTAATCAAGAAGGTCAAGCAAAGGTTATTAATTATATAAATGATTTAATTGCGACTGAAAAATATGCAAACACAATTTTTCGTGCCGCAAAAAGTGACGATAATACCCCGCCACAAATACTTAAAGTATCAGACGAAAGAATTAAAAAGCTTGAGGACGCACCAGAAACTGACGAAATTTAATAAAGTACATAAAAATTACCCGTTAAGCACAAAATACCTAACGGGTGATGAATTTGGATATTTACGGTCGTTACAAAGGTGTTCGCGATTCAGCGTGGCAATGCTTAATAGATTTCAATATAACTGAATTACCAGTAGATTTATTGAGGATTGCAAAAGAAGCCGATATTAAGGTTATAAAAAACAGCATAGTTAATGAGTTTACAGGGTGCGAAAGCGGAGCTTGTATTTTAAAAGGTGATAAATGGTATATAGTATATGACGATGAATGTACCATAGGCAGACGGCGTTTTACCATAGCACATGAATTAGGTCATATATTTTTAGGTCATGAGCTTATAAACGGTTATCATGGTAGAACAATTGCAACGGACAAGCCCCAAAGCGAAAAAGAAGCGGATATGTTTGCCGCTCGGCTCCTAACTCCTGCTTGTGTTATATGGGGATTAGGCTTGCATACTGCTGAAGAAATATCAAAGTTATGTGGCGTGTCATTAACCTCCGCTCAAGCTCGCGCCGAGAGAATGAAAATATTATATCAACGACAAAAATTTTTAACAAGCTCCCTTGAACGACAGGTATATGAGCAATTTAAGAAGTTTATTGTGGAAAACCGCTCATGAGATAGTAAAAATAAAAAGCCGTCCTAAAAATCGGACGGTATACATAAAGGAGATTAACAATGAAACTGGATAAGGAATTCTATCAAACCGTCTCAAGATTGAACTATGGCGAATATGAAAAATGCAGTCCTAAATGTAGCGAAGTGTATAGAGAACAGTTTAGAAACACAGATGAAATACCCGAAAATGTAATTATTTACGACAACGGAGACATTTACGAAATGATTGTAAACATCGAAGACATAGAAAAAATGAAATTCCTTGAAGCTAGTAAAAGCAGAATGATTTTAGATAAAATAAGAAAATATATTTTAATACTAACAATAATTGCCGTTTTAGGAGTAATCGGTTCTTTCATTCTAATGGTAAAATAAACGCTATTCCAATAATCGGACGATATATTTATAGGAGGTTATATGTTACAATTTTTTCAAATATTGTTTTTAGTTCTCGGTATAGCGTTTTTATTATACGGGTTGATAGCTCTTTTCCTTGCTAACCGTTTTAAAAGCAAAAAGAAAATATTTAATTTAACCGCTCTACTAAGCGTACTTATAATAACTCCGCTTTGCTTTGTTGGTATAGCGGTTTTATCTGAAGCAAGCCTTAAAGAATTACAACAAGAAGTATGGAATAATGTAATGAATAACGATGGTATTCCAATTGACGAAGTAGTTGATGATTTAAGAGAAAGTTATCCTTTGCCATCATCTATAACACCAGATACAATACAAGAAGAGACCAAAACAATATTAATGATTGTTTTAGACTTCTTAAAGGATTATAACTTCGTAATAACAATACCGATAGCACTAATTACTGTATTAATAAGTATATTTACGTATAAACATAAAATGCATCAATTTAAAGAAAATCAAAAAAATGAAAAAAGCAATAGAATAAACGAGGAGATAAATGCGTTACAACAAACGATAAAACAAAAAGATGAGCTCATAGCTACATTAACACTAGAACTGGATAAATATAAAAAGGTTCGAACAGTTCAAGATAGTGATTGTTATGTACATATTGAATCAAGTAGGCTTATATGTCCTATTTGTTGGGATAAAGATAAAAAAGATATAACAGCACTTAATGACAACGGTTTTTTTACATGCTCTTTATGTAATACTAGTGGATTATATAGTAAAAAAGAAAAAGCACAAATAGATAAAGAAATGATAGATAATTCATTTAGTGAATCTGATTATAATAATTTTCTTAATTTTAGCGTATAAATCAATTTATATATGATAAATAAGTGGTTGAAAAGGGGTATCCATTATGATTAGAGAGAAGAAGCCACAAAATAAAGCAATAATATCAAACGCTGTTATATACGCCCGTTATTCAAGCCACGGGCAACAAGACCAAAGCATTGACGGGCAATTACGAGACTGCTACGATTACGCCGAACGGGAAGGCTTGATGGTTGTCGGCGAATATATTGACCGTGCTATATCAGCAAAAACCGACGACCGCCCCGATTTTCAACGCATGATTTCCGATTCATCAAAAAAGCAATTTGAATATGTCATTGTGTGGAAGCTTGACCGTTTCGCTCGTAATCGCTTTGATAGTGCTATACATAAGGCAACACTTAAAAAGAATGGTGTCAAGGTTTTATCTGCAAAAGAGAATATAGCTGATAACCCCGAAGGGTTATTACTTGAAGGTATACTCGAATCAATGGCAGAGCATTATTCAAACAGTTTATCAATGAACGTCAAACGCGGACAGCGTGAAAGCGTGTTAAAGGGGTCGCATATTGGCGGTATTCCACCCTTCGGCTTTAAGTCTGTAAAAGACGGGGACAGAATGAGACTTGTTGCGGACGAAAACAACGCACCTATTATTAAATATGTTTTTGAAGAATACGCAAAGGGTGTGCCGAAAAAGAAAATCATGGACAAATTGTCCGCACGTGGCGTACTTAATTATTATGGTAGACCCCTTACGCTTGCTTGTTTACAACACGCTTTGCACAACACAAAGTATATAGGCAAGTACATGTACAACGGGCAGGAGGTGGAAGGAGCTTGCGACGCACTTATAAGCGAAGATATTTTTTATGCTGTACAAGCGAAGCTTGAAGCGGTAAAACATGCTCCCGCTGCCCAAAAGGCACGACAAGAGTATTTATTACAGGGTAAAGCGTTTTGCGGGCATTGCGGAACTAGGCTCGTTGGTGATGCTGGTACAAGTAAAACGGGTGTAGTGCATAATTATTATGCTTGCGGTAAACGTAAAAAATTGCATACATGCAATAAGCTTAATGAAAAAAAGGATTTTTTAGAATGGTTCGTTGTTGAGCAAACTGCGGAAGTTGTTTTAAATCGTGCCAATATTGACGATTTAGCAGCGGGAATTGTTGCTTCATACGATAACGAATTCAATGACATACGCATAAAAGAATTGGAACGACAATTGAAAAAACTCGATGCTGAAGCAAACGCCGCGGTGGATGCTTCCCTTGCCGCTCCTCCTAAAGTTCGACTAAAATATTTTGATAAAATTGAGTTATTGGAAAATCAGAAAGCAGACATTGAGCTTAACCTTGTAACCCTTCGCATAGCAAACGGTCATAGACTCAAAAAAGATGAAATTGTAACTTGGCTTAAATCCTTCTGCAACGGTGACGCGCTCGATGAAGCTTACCAACGCCGTATAATTAATATGTTGGTAAATTCAGTGTACATATATGACAATAAGATTGTTATATATTTCAACCTTAGAGGTTGCGAAAAGCAAGTATCATATATTGATATGTGTAATGACATGGAAGGCTTAACCCCTGTCGACAAGCTATCTGACAACAATAGTAACGAGAGCGAAGGAGTTCGGATTTCACATAAACCTCTCCGCCAAAAACCCTGTAAAGTCTGATTAAAAAAGACTTTATGGGGTTTTTATTTATTAGGTTATTTTTCCGTATCTCCTTAAAGTTCTATACAATTTTGAAAAATTCTCTTCTATTGCACACTCTATTACATACATATTTACACTTTCATAATCCCGCTCTCGCACGCATACCCCGTTGTATTACCCACAGTCGCATCACCTAGCTTCACCCCAAGCTGATACGGATGTATAATGATTTCAGATAGAGCAATCTGTCGCAGATAACAGTAATGTCAGACTTTTCGAGTGTGAGATGTTGCTGTTATTTCTTTTTTTTCGGTATCCACCAAGCTAATACCATCTCTTATAAATTTACAATGCCATAAGCTCATAAATAATTTACAAGAAGCGTTTCGCCTTGAATATGCGTTCAGCTTATTTAGTTAATAAAAAGTTTATAGAGTATCTTATGCCTACGTTTCTTAGGTAATCAAATTAAGCCAGTCAGAAAAATTGATACAGAGGAAAAAAAATATTCTTTGGACTATTACAATAAACGTATAAATATAAAAACCAAGCGTCCTCACAGCGTTTGAAGTATTTTCAAATCTGTGAGGACACTCGTTATAATCGGAAAGAGAAATGTGTTGAAGTTTCTTTATTTTTATGTTATAATTTATAATGTATTTCATCTAATTTAAATCTATAAGGACACTTATTAAAATGAACTCGTTTTTTAAGTATTATTATATAAATGTAAGCAAATATCCCGATCAACTCGCATTTATTCAAGGTTCGCATGAAATAAGCTATAAGCAACTTGATACGCTAAGCACCACTGTTGCAAAAAAGTTGAAAAATCTCGGAATAAACGAAGGACAGGTTGTAATAAACAATCTGGAATTTGGGATAGATGCTTTTACAGTTATGCTTGGAATTATGAAGGCTTCTTGTGTTTTTTGTAATGTTAATACCGATTACCCTGCAAAAAGAATAGAATATATTTCAAAAGATACAAATGCAGAGCTTGTTATTGATAAATACTGGATTAATGGGCTTATTAACGAAAATGACAAAGCTCCGAATTACGCTTATAAAGAACCCGAATATAACACCCTTACAACTATCATTTACACATCGGGGTCAAACGGAGCACCAAAAGGTGTTTTGGTTCCATATGGACCGCTTATGGGCTGTGTCAGTGCTTTAGCCTCTACAAACCTTGCAGCAGCAGGAGATACCTCGCTTGTTACATCTGATATTAGCTTTATCGCAGGTATTGCTTTTGTTCTCTGCTATTTAATGCAAGGTCTCACAATCTGTTTACCTAAATGCTCGGAAAGAAAAAACGGAGCAGCTCTAGCAGAAATAATAAAAAGGCTTAATGTCAGCACAACCTTTATGCCACCTCAGCTTGCAAAACAGCTTTTACCTTTAGTGCGAAATTACTTAAAAGTTCTGCATGTCGGTTCGGACCGTGTGGTTAACCTATATGACGAAAAGGTGAAAATTATTAATGTTTATGGAGCAAGCGAGACAGGTGGGGCTTTTATTACGTTTCCTATTGATAAGCTATATCCAAACGGGACGCCTATTGGAAAATCAATGGTAGCTGATGCTGAGGTGTATATACTTGATGACGACCTTAATCAAGTGAAGGACGGCGAAATAGGCGAAATATGTGTAAGCAGACAGGTTGCATTAGGATACTTAAATCTACCTCAGCTTACATCGGCGTACTTTGTTAAGAACCCTTATGATAATAGAGATGATTATTCTATTCTTTATCGAACTGGCGACCTTGGACGCATTAAAAATGGGGTCATTGAGTTTATAGAACGCAAGGACTGGATGCTAAAGGTGCGTGGCTATCGAGTTGAACCGAGTGAAATAGAAGCAGTCATGTTAAAGCACACTAGTGTCAAAGAAGCGGTTGTTGTCGGTTCTAAAAATTCGATGGGCGAAACAACCATTTTAGCAATTTATACCGCAGATGAAAGCATATCTGCACAAGGCATTATTGCAACAATATCAGAGTATCTTCCAGGTTATATGATTCCGACAGTTTTTAGGCAGGTTGACAGCTTACCACTTAATTCAAACGGGAAAGTAAATCGCTTTGAAATTTCGTCTCTCAAATTTTTATCCTTAAATTCGGACCGCACACACCCCTTGAACGATGCTGAAGCCGGTGTTTGCGATGCTTTCAGTAAGGTGCTTGGTATAGACGAGGTTGGGACGGAGGACGACTTTTTCCTGCTTGGCGGTGATTCAATATCAGCTATTTGGCTGCAAACCTTGCTCGATTGTGATACCTCTCAAATATATGAGCTTCGTACACCAAAAGCCTTAGCAGCTATACTTGAGGTCGATGAAAAGCCACATATTGAAAAAGCTCCAAAGCTTGGAAGCTATCCACTTACTTTTCAAGAACGGCAAATTGCGACCGAAATCTTCCTAAATCCCAGTTCAATTATATATAATATTAATTCGGCAATCAAAATAACTGGCAATCTCGACACTGATAGATTAAAGAGCTGTTTGCATCGGTTGATTAATGACGAAATCATGCTGCGTTCAATTTATACTCTGGAAAACGGTAAATTTATACATAAGATACTGCCAAAGCTTGAAGCTGATATAGCTATATTAATATGCGATGAAAATGATATTGTACCTAATATAAACGCTTCTGACTTGCCATACAACCTTTCAGAGGGGCCACTGTTTAGAATTAAAATATATCAGACTGAATTATATTCAATCCTACATATCAGTATTAATCATATTATCATGGACGGAATTGGATTAGAGCATTTCTATAATAACTTATTTTCACTTTATAATGGTAAAAAACTGCAAACACCCGAAATTAATTATACAGATTACGCTTATTGGCAAAGTAAAAATGCTTTCAAAAGTAATTGGTTTAAAGATGTATTTTCTGATGGCGTTCCAAAAAACGAAATGCCGTCAAAGTTCCCCAGACCAAACACACTTCCGATTGCTGACTCAATCATAACGAGGTTAGTTAATTACAATGCAGTCGAAAAAACAGCCAAGCATCTCGGCGTAACGCCCTTTAGCCTACTTACAGCGGCATCATCACTGACTCTTTCAAAATACACATCATCTTCTGATGTTGTAATCGGTCTAGTGATGAATGGCAGAACAATGCCGCAGACTGTGGGTTTGTTTGGTATGTTCGTAAATATTGTTCCGCTTCGCGTTAAATGGAACCAGACAGAATATCCCGTAGATTTTATCAAGAGGGTTAATCATCTTGTCTCAGAAGCTGTGCTAAATCAAAACTATCCTTTTGAAAAAATCGTATCAGAGCTTGAAGTTTCTAGAACCCCGTCACATTATCCAATGTTTGATTTTTTATTAAATTACTTAAATGAGGCCCCAACACCAAAAGTAGAGGGATTGGATATAGAAAACTACCCACTAATGCGTCAGCGATTAGCCATTGATTTAACTCTCGAAGTTATACATAAAGACGATAATTTAAGCTTTGAATTATCGTATTCTAGTAAGCTTTATGAACATAAGATTATGGAAAACTTCATGGAGCAGCTATCATCTATACTTGAACGAATAGTTGAATATACTTATACAGATATAGATTTATTAAGCCTTATTGAACTCCCCGAAAATCAAAAGAATCAAATTTTAATTGATTTTTCAGGTAAGAAAACACAAAAAGATGAAAAAACGACATTACTAGATAGCTTTAAAAGCGCAGTTGTCACTTATAATGATTTTACAGCAATAATATCAGGCAGTGAAACTATGAGCTATAAACTACTGGATAGTATTAGCGATAATCTTGCGTCATACTTATCTACATTAAGTATAGGAAAAGGCGATGTTGTTGGAATTATGCTTGATAGAGATTATTTGATGCCTGCATGTGCACTTGGAGTGATTAAAGCAGGCGCCGCATATTTACCAATTGACACCATTTTACCCACCGAACGTATTTTATTTATGCTTAGGGATGCTGATGTTAAGCTTATAATAACCCAAGATGAGTTTTTGTCAGTTCTAACGGAATTTAAGGGTGAAGTATTAGCAAAAAGCAAAATACAACGCTTACATCACATTAATTTTAAGCCGCAAACTGTTCCCTCACCTGATGATACCTTTGTTTTGATTTACACATCGGGAACTACCGGAAATCCAAAGGGTGTAATGCTTAATCATTCAAATATTTTGGGGTTTTGCACGTCTTTTATTGACATCTTTAACATGACATCAAAGGATAATATCGCAGCTTACAGTAATTTCGGTTTTGATGCACACATAATGGATATATTTCCGGCACTTTTATGTGGTGCTACGGTCTATATAATACCCGAAAAAATGCGGCTGGATTTAAAAATGCTTGACAATTATTTTATGGAAAGTAATATCACGATGGCGTTTATGACAACACAGCTTGCACATCAATATGTCTTTTTTGAGAGGAATAGCAAGCTAAGAATTCTTCTCGGGGGCGGGGAAGCAATGACTCCATTTGAGCCTCAGGAAAATCTAAATTTCTATAATGTTTACGGACCTACTGAATGTACAATTCTTTCGTCCTATCAGCATCTTGACCGTTTATATGAACGAGTTCCTATTGGTAAACCATTTCACAACATGGATATATACATTGTGGATAAATGGAATAGGCTGTCTCCTGTCGGGGTGGCAGGTGAGCTATGCCTTGCTGGTGTGCAAGTAGCAAACGGCTATTTTAATAAACTGGAGCTTACTAATGAAAAATTTGTAGCAAATCCATTTAACAGTGAAATCAAATTTAGTCTCATGTACCGCAGCGGTGATTTGGCAAGATTTCTTCCTAATGGGGCTATTGACTTTATAGGAAGGAATGACAGTCAAGTTAAAATCAATGGCTTTAGGATAGAATTGACAGAGATAGAGCTTAAAATAAAACAGTTTCCAAGTATTATTAATGCTGCTGTAATAGCATTAAATATTGGAGCCGATGGGAAAAGTGTAGTAGCATATATTGTTTCTGACATTAATATTAGTGTATCAGAACTAACTGCTTTTTTAAAGAAGGCATTGCCTTATTACATGATTCCGACTTCAATCATGCAGATAGATAAAATTCCTTTAAATCGAAACGGGAAAATTGATTTTAATAAACTACCGACGCCTGTTTTTAGGTCTGTTGAAGTCGAGGGCGTGGAAACGATGAATACACTTGAAAAAACACTGTTTGAAATTACGAAAAAAATACTTGGACACGACAGCTTTAATATAACTATTAATTTATTTAATGCGGGTTTATCCTCATTATCAGCTATACGGCTAATATCTGATATAGATGTTGAATTTGGCAGTTCCTTGTCAGTCTACGAGTTTTTGGAGACACCTACACTTTTAGCAGTCGAGAATAATTTAATAGCGCAGTTTACGTCTGGAGGTAAATCGAGATTACCAGTTACCAAAAAGAGAATGCGCTATCCCCTACTCTCAAATCAACTGGGCATTTATCTCGATTGCATGAAAAACCCATTTTCTACTAATTATAATATTACGTTTAAATTAAGCTTATCGCTTGAAACTGATATTAATAAGCTCAAAAATTCGTTAATCAAGGTGCTTGAAGCGCATCAAGGACTTAACATTTATATCGAAAAAGTGGGCGCTTCAATTATGCAGTATCCTGTCGAAATTATCCCTGATATACCAATAGTTTATACAGAAAAAAGCATATGTGCCAAGCCCTTTGAGCTCCATAATTCCTTCTTATATAGAATTGAGATTATTGTTTTGCTTAATGAAATAATATTGTTGTGTGACTTTCATCATTTGATATTTGACGGCTGTTCAATGCGGTTATTTTTAAGCGAAGTTGAAGCTGTTTATAACAATAAGCAATTTAAGCCAGAACAACTATCAGCTCTTGACTTAGCAGTTTTGGAAGGAAACTATCTTAACAGCCCTAAATTTAACGATGATAAAAAATATTTTGATAATCTGTTGATTAGTTTTGACCGCTCAACCGAGCTTACCGTTGATATTAAAACAGATAAAACGAATAATGTAGGTCAATTAAAAGAAATAGAAGCTGTGACAGATAAAAAAACGATTGAAGCATTCTGCCGAAAAAACGCCGTCACAACTGTTGGCCTTCTTTTTGCTGCTGCCTCTTACGCAATAAGCCGATGGGTAAACGTTGAAACTATCTTCATATCAGCGATAAGCAGTGGAAGAAGCAATACACAGTTAACTAATACGATAGGTATGCTTGCAAAAACAGTACCTGTTATGATAAGTCGAAACAAGGAGCAAAGCGTAATTGATTTTATTAGGCATACAATGAGTAGACTCAATAGTTCTGTAAAACATGAAGCCTACCCTTTTATTAGTATAACCGAAAATTATGATTATCAACCTTCTATAATGTTTACCTCCGAGCTTGATGTACTACCCGAAAACATAAAAATAGGCAATACTATCGCCGAAGTCGTGCCGATAAGTATAGATATGGTAAAGTTTGATCTTTCTATCCATGTCACGGAACGGAGCGGCGAAATTGCTTATGTAATACAGTATAATTCATCGCTTTATTCCGAACAGATGATGAGAGCCTTCGCCGAAAGCGTCAAATCAACACTTGAAAACATGATAAACCATTGTGAAGAACCGATTTCTCATATATCTTTGCTTTCAGATATGGGGAGAGAAAGGCTTGCAGGATTTAATAAAACAGGAGAAGCGGTAACAGGAACACTACATACCGCTTTTACAAAAACGGCGAAGAAAGCACCAGACGCTGTCGCACTTATAGCAGTTAACGAAACTCTTAGTTATAAAGAGCTTGATGAAAAATCAAATAGGGTTGCAAACTCTTTAATTAAAAGCGGAATTATACCCGGTGACAGAGTTGCTTTTTGTCTTTCGCGTACGAGCAGAATTTTAGTTGCTATGCTTGGAATATTAAAAGCAGGTGCTTGTTATATTCCGCTTGACCTTGGTTATCCCGAAAATAGAATACAATATATTATCAATGACTGCGGGGTAAGGCTTGTACTTCAAGATGATGATGTGGATAGGTATATTGCAAAGAGCATATCAGAAAATCCAAATGTTTTAGTAACACCAGATATGGCGGCATATATCATCTATACATCAGGCTCGACTGGTACCCCTAAAGGCGTAATCATCGAGCATCACAGCATTGCGAATTATGTTACCGCTCATAAACAAAATCGCCATGTATGGGCACTTGCTAATTATGCCTCAAAATTACTGTCTATTACATCAGTGTCCTTTGATATGTTCTTAAAGGAAAGCATGACTGCGCTTACAAATGGACTAACTCTTGTTCTCGCCGATGAACGTCAATCGAGAAGCCCTGAAGCACTATCCAAACTATTTCATGAAACAAAAGCAGATGCATTTAACGCTACACCATCGATTATAATGGAGTATATCGCTAATAAATTTTTCTTTGAAGCCCTAATGAACTGTAAAGTAATAATGTGCGGCGGCGAAATGTTTCCGCTTATGCTCAGGGAACGACTTGCAAGCTGTGGAGCGTTGATTTTTAACACCTATGGGCCTACTGAGACGACAGTTTCTTGCAACGCGAAGAAAATAGCAAATGGCACGAGCCTTAATGTAGGTGCACCGCTTTTAGGGGTAAAAGAATTGATTGCGGACAGCGACAGAAACCAACTTCCTCCGCTAGTTACAGGTGAACTCTACATAGGCGGAGCAGGTGTCGCAAAAGGTTATGTAAATCTACCCGAACAAAATGAAAATCAGTTTGTGGAGATTGGCGGCGAGCGCTACTATCGTT
>JAVBPL010000101.1:0-3697 GCA_031549645.1 Ruminiclostridium sp.
ACCAAAATCAATGAGGCTAATTCTATTTTCACTATTGATTATTATATTTTGCGGCTTGATATCACGATGAATAATCGGTGGCACTCTGGTATGCATATATGTTAAAATATCACATAATTCGATCCCGATATTTAAGGTAAACCGCTCTCCTGCTGGAACACGCATAGTTTCAAGCGTATTTCCTTCAATGTAGCTGCGGATTATACATACCGCTTCATCAGATTCAAAGCTTTCAATAAGCTCTGGGATGGCTGGATGATTAAGGGCAGACAAAATCACACGTTCGTCAGCATCGTTTTCTATAAAAAAACGTTCATATAGCTTTGCTATATATTTTTTTCCGCTTTGGTTTGATTTCACCAGATATGTTTCTGAAATTTCATTGTGTGAAAAACATTCCAGAGGCTCATAATATTTAATGAATTCGGGAGGGAAGGGGGCAAATTCATGCTCACCGTTGATTATGGTCACTTTTCTTTCCCCCTAAGTGAAGATAGCTCTGCATCGTATAAAGCATTTTCGGTATCTTTGAAATTTAAGCTGTTATGTAAGCAATTGATTATAACCGCATCTCGCGGAACGCGTGGATATAGTTGGCTTTTCCCTGCTATTACTAACAACCTTTGACATTCGTTATAATCGAGTCCAAATCCAAATGCAAGCCTTATTATATAATCACGAGACGGGTTTTGGCGTTTTCCTGAGAAAATTTCAGCACCGTAAATCCTATCCATATCAGCATTAGTTATAACTTCCTTAGGTTTTATTTCCTTATTGTCACACAATTCTTTCAGGTGCTCGGTTAGTGTAGGCAGTTCGAAATTTTCCTTATTTCGTATTATATAATTCTTAATATTCTTTGTATAGGTTATCTTTGATAGAAGCTCTGTTGTTGGTGTTTTTATATACTTATGAAGCATTTTTGTCATTATGAAGGCCGTTTCCTTATTTATTTAATCGAAAACTCTAAGATTACTGGGTTGTGGTCGCTGTAAGCAAAATTAGTAAAGCCTGGAACATCATCAGAGGTTAGCGTCTTTACACTCTTAACTTGTAAATTATCAGACACGATGAAGCCGTCAATTGACCAAACGGCACTTGCGCCTTCCTTATATGGACGGGCTCCTGAACGGCAGGTGGGCTCGTTAGTGCTAAAATACATAGTATAATTCATGTCGAGCAGACTTTGCTTGAAATCCTCGGGTAAAACCTGCACCCAATCGTCATCAGGCAGACTTTCATCATAGGCAAAGGTATCACTTAAGCTGCCGCCAAAGGTGGTGATTAAATCGTGGTTAAAATCTCCAGCCATAACGACATAATTACCCTTCTGACTTTCTTCCTTAAGTAACGCTTCCATACGCTTAAGCTGGGCTCCACGAACAACACCGCCCTCATCAAAAGCGGTCATATGTATATTTATTAGTACCAGCTGTTTTCCGTCTGAAAGCTCTGTTCTGTTTACTAGCATACAGCGGTCGAGGTCAAACATTTTATCAAACAATCCTTCCTGTGACGGCAGCTCAAGGCGCTCGGCAACAGTCTGAACCTGATATTTTGAAAGAATACTTATACCCGAATGTACTGAACCCGTTGGTTCATTCAACGGATACATAAGATAAGGTGCATGGAAATTCTCGGCATAGGAATTATCATAATCGGGAAACACATCACAGAGCGTTTTAAGTTGATTAATTCCAAAGCTGCGGGTGGAGTTTGTGTCAACCTCTTGTAAAAACATAAAATCAGGTTTCACCGTCGTCAATACATCAGCCACTCCATCAATACAAGCATCGACACTATCTTTGTTAAGTCCTCTGGCATGCTCACCGCCTCCTATGAAAAAGGTGTATTCAGGGCAGTATACACCATAACCTATATTATAGCTGAGTGCGGTAAGGGTCTCATTCTCGTCTATTGTCAGCTTGCTTTGAGAGCTTACGGGAATTTCAGTATCTCCGATACGGTAATACGAAAGCAGAACAAACACTACATAGATGATAACCGCAAGAATAAATGCAATGAGCAGAATACCAATACTGAGGGTCGAAATCTTAATTACTTTTTTCATTTTTATTTAATTCCTTATATTTAATGTTTTTATTCTATCACAATAATATAAAAATGTCACGCTTTTTATTTACCTTGAAATACCATTATAAAAGCTCCTTCATCTCGGTCATATTTTCCCAATAACGCTTCGGCATATGGGACATTCGGCATTTTGGATTATACCGCTCCTTTATAGAAATGGTTTTATAAAACTGCTTCCATAAAAGCTGGTATTTTTCTTCTTTACCCGAAGCGTTTGGGTATTCCGCTTCATCGATATTTATATAATAACCCTCTCCGCTTTCGTATATGAAGGCAGTTTTATTAGTTTTGTCGTAAATCATGAATTCTTCGTTTGGGTATCTTGTTATGAAATGCTCTGTTAAAAACGGGAGAACAAAATTCTTAGGTGTGATAATAGCTACCAGCTTTCCGTTATAATCTGAAAAACGTATAAAGCCCTTTAACAGATGACATTCACCGTGCAGATGCTTTTCGGCGCCGAAAAGGGGTGCGACATCCTTATGCCCAATCATATCCATGATTTTACCGCCGAATTCGTAGCCTAAAATAAGAAACTTTAGGATTGCGGTTTCTTTTTCTTTCAGGCAGCTTAGAAAGACGTTTTCGGCAAGCTGGAGTGCATCGGGTGAGATTTTTTCTCTTACAGAGCGTTTAACCTTATCAGCTTTTTCGTTATCGGTTTCTATGAATTTATCGAGGAGCAGGGTGGGTTCGGTTTTACTCTCGGGGGTAATTGAAGCTGGCATCTCTTTATTATAAACCGCTTCATAGGCACAGGTGAAAAAACCCGCCATACTGCCGTCGTAAATATATAGACTGTTGCTCTCATTCATTATAATTTTCTTGCCATACATAAAACTGCCTCCTCGATGGCTTCACGCCTTGTGCTTTCGGTGTCAGGAATTCCAATAAACGACGGCTCCAGAAAGCTGAGCTGCTCGTACTTGTAATCCCATGCAGATGGTTCAATTAAGGCTCTGACGGCACTTTCCTTACTGATAAACAAGTCTTTCGGGCTGTCGGCTGTCGTGATGAAAAACCTTGCGCGTTTTAAGACTATTCTGAGCCGCTTTAGCTCTGCCATACCTAAAGCACAATTTTTTCTTGCAGTGATGATTTGCCTTGCACCATGCGGTCCTATGCCTGGAACCCGCATAAGCTCGTCAAGCGATGCCTTGTTTACGTTAATGGGGAAACGATGCATATTGTTTATTGCCCAGTTACATTTGGGATCTAGATAGGGATTAAAATTGGGGTTCTCGGCGGTTAAAATTTCCTCCACGGAGAATTTATACTGTCGCATAAGCCAGTCCGCTTGATACAGCCTATGCTCACGGAGCAAGGGAGGCTTGGTGTCAACAGAAGGAAGGAGACTATCCTCAACTGCGGGGATATAGGCAGAATAGAATATTCTTTTTAATTCATATTTATTATAAATAGTGCTTGCAAGCTTTACAATCTGATCATCGCTTTCGTGGCTTGCAACTCCTATCATCTGTGTTGCTTGTCCTGCGGCGGCAAAGCTAGGAAGGAAGCCTTTCTTTTCAGGTAAAGCGAGGCTGTTCTCATTTGTGGAAATTGCAAGCGGTTTACTCGTTTTTATCTCTCGTGCGATTTGTGC